>NZ_JBSFWR010000004.1:9781-174855 GCF_053594915.1 Kitasatospora sp. NPDC002543
CAGGAAGCGCGGGGCGCAGGAAGCGCGGGGCGCAGGAAGCGCGGGGCGCAGGAAGCGCGGGGCGCAGGAAGCGCGGGGCGCAGGAAGCGCGGGGCGCAGGAAGCGCGGGGCGTACGGCACGCCCCCCCCGGCACGCCCTCCCCGGCGCGCCGCCCCGACGGGCGGCGCGCTCAGGCCGCTCCGCGCCCGAAGGAGCGCCGGTAGGCGGTGGGTGAGGTGCGCATCACCCGGCCGAAGTGGTGGCGGAAGGTCGCGGCGCTCTCGAAGCCGACCGCCGCGGCGATCTCCTCCACCGTCCCCTCCGGCGACTCCAGCAGCTCCAGGCTGGCCGCGATGCGCTGGGTGACGACCCAGCGCATCGGGCTGGTCCCGGTGCGGGCGGTGAAGTGCCGCAGGTACGAGCGGTCCGACATCCGTGCGGCACGGGCCAGCAGGGAGACGGTCAACGGGGACGACAGGTGGTCCAGGGCCCACCGCATGCTCCTGGCTATGCCGTCCTCGTCCTCCTCGACCGGGTGGACCGCTGCCTCGATGAACTGGGCCTGCCCGCCGTTCCGGTGCGGGGCCACCACGAAGCGCCGGGCCACCGCGTTGGCCACCTTGGCGCCGTGGTCCTTGCGGACCAGGTGCAGGCAGAGGTCGATGCCGGCCGCGCTGCCCGCACTGGTCAGCACGTCGCCGTTGTCCACGTACAGCACGTCCGGGTCGACCCGCACCGCCGGGTACCGCTGCTGGAGCAGCTCGGCGTACCGCCAGTGGGTGGTCGCCTCCCGGCCGTCCAGCAGCCCGGCGGCGGCCAGGGCGAAGGCGCCCCCGCAGATCGACACGATCCGGGCGCCGCGCCCGTGCGCGGTGCGCAGCGCCTCGACCAGGCCGGGGGAGACCTCGCCGCTGAACGCGTTCGGCACCCCGGGGACCACCACGGTGTCGGCCGCCGCGAGTTCGTCGAGGCCGTGCCGGGCGGTCAGCGTGAAGCCGCCCACCGCGTCCAGCGGCGTCCCGGGCCGGTCGGCGCACACCTTCAGCCCGTACCAGGGGGCCGCCAGCAGCCCGATCAGCTCGGGCCGTGCCAGCCCGAACACCTCGATCACCACGCCGAGTTCGAACGGTGCCATCCCCGGGAAGGCGTACACGGCGATGTCGTGCACCGGCTCCGGGCGCCGGCCGATGGCGACGGGCACCGGCCGCCGTCCGACGGCGACGGCCGAGGCCGCAGCCGCAGCCGCAGCCGAGGTCGTACCCGGGGCCGTACCGGTTCCGGTCCCGACCGGGCCGTCGAGGTTCTGCTCGGCCATGGAAACCCCCTGCTCACGGGTGGCGGAATGCCGGTGAGTGTAGCCGCCCCGGCCCCTTCGGAATTTTCTTCGAACCCACCTGCAACCTTCACCGCCGTCACACGTCCTTGGAATGGGGCGGGGGGATTCCGGCAGAGGGCGGCTGGGATGATCCCCCCGATCACGATCTTGATCAGGTGACCTGACGGAACGGCGGCAGCCGTCACCGTCCCGGGGGAAAGCGGATTCGCAGATGTCCATGGCCATCGGGCCGACCGCCGTGCAGTCAGGGGGGCGGGGCTTCTCCATCCGAGGAGTGGTCGCCGTGCTGTTCGGTGCGCAGGAGGCCGGCGAGCCGCTCGCCGGAGTCGTCACCGAGCAGGAGGCGAAGCAGCGCCGTTCCGGCTTCCGGCTGCTGCGCGGCGGCCGCAAGCCCGCCGAGGACCGGCCCACCCTGACCGACCTCTACCACGCCCACCGGCTCGGCCTGGTCCGGATGGCGGTCCTGCTGGTCGACCACCAGGACCTGGCCGAGGACGTCGTCCAGGACGCCTTCACCCAGCTCTACCAGCGCTACGGCGAGGAGTTGGACGACCTCGACAACGCGCTCGGCTACCTGCGGACCTCGGTGGTCAACGGCGCCCGCTCGATGCTGCGCCGCCGCAAGACCGCTCGCGAGTACGTGCCCCCGCACGTGGCCGACGCGCCGTCCGCCGAGGACCACGCGGTGCTCAACGACGAGCACCGCCGGGTGCTGGTCGCCCTGCAGGAGTTGACCACCCGCCAGCGTGAGGTGCTGGTGCTGCGCTACTGGTCCGACCTGTCGGAGGCGCAGATTGCCGAGACCCTGGGACTGTCCCGGGGTGCCGTGAAGTCCACCGCCAGCCGCGCTCTGGACGCCTTGGAAAAGCACCTGGAGAAGGTTCGATGACCGACAAACTCCCCCGCCGCACCGGCGGCGACGGCGACGAGCCGGCCGAGACACCGACGGAACGGCTGCTCCGCGAGGCGATGACGGCCCGGGCCTCCATGGTCACGGCGACCGGTCTGCGCCCGGCCGCTCCCCCGAAGAGCCGGATCCGGCGACTGCGCCCGGTGTACGCCGTCACCGTGCCGCTGGGCCTGGCCGCCGCCATGGCGCTCGGCGTGCTCACCTTCCACGGCGAGCCGGTCGCCCAGGACGAGGTGCCGCCGCCCCCGGCCGCCACCCTGACCGCCGAGCCGAGTCCGACGCCCGAGCCGACCGGCGAGCCCAGCCCGACGCCCACCCCCACCGACCCGGGCACCCCCACCGGCGACACCGAGACCGGGCTGCCACTGGCCGACGGTGTTCCGTCCTCCTCCGCCACCACCCCCAGCTCCACCGCCGGCGCGGCGAGTTCGTACACCCTCCGGGGCGTCAGGTTCAAGGTGCCGGCGGGCTGGAAGGCCGTGCCGGTCTCGGCCGACCGGGTCTGCGTCCTGAGCCCGGGCGCGCCGACCGAGCCGCAGCAGGGCTGGGCGGCGGCGAAGTGCGAGCCGTACGGCGTCCTGGTCGTGGCGTACAACAGCGCGGACGAACTCGACCTCGGAGGCCCCTGGCCGACGATGAACGACCTCAGCGCCCCCGACGGCTGGGGCCACCAGCCGAACTGCCCGATCTGGGGCCGTCCCTACATCCCCGGGAACGGCTACTCCTCGATCGGCGCACCCGTGCGGACCAAGTCCACGGTGGCCGGCAAGACCGTCGACAAGACCCAGTGGAACGTCACCTGCAACCCCGGTGACACCTTCACCGCCCAGCTGTGGGGCATGAGTTCGGACCAGGTCTTCGTGGTGGCGAACGGGCTGAAGAGCGACTACCAGGCCGGCCTGACGTCGATCGTCAACAGCCTGGACGTGAGCGCCCACAAACCGCCGACCTCGGCCGCGCAGACCGGCAAGGACATCGCCATCACCGTCGACGGCGGCATCGGTGCCGGGCAGAAGGTGTCCAACGGCGGCACCCCGGTGACCTTCACGGTGACCTACCGGAACACCGGCCAGAAGGCCTTCGACAAGGTCGCGCCGTTGGTCTACACGAAGGAGTACGCGGGGACGCCGCCGAGCGAGATGGTCCTGATGAACAAGGGCAAGCTGGAGCGCCAGGACGGCGGCGGCTGGACGGAGATCCCGCTCTCGATGGGCGGCGGTACGGACTACGCCATGGTGAGGGAGAACGCCTGGTTCTCACTCGCACCGGGCGAGTCCAGGAAGGTGACGTACCGGATGACCCTGGACCCGGTGGACGGGCCCGGGACGATGCCGGTGGCCGTCCAGGCGACGATGCCGTACGACGCCACCGCGCCGTTGAACGTCCTGGGCGAGCTGACCGTGCCGGTGGCGGTCGTGAAGCGGTAGCACCGAGCGGGGCCGTCGAGGCGCCGTGACCGGGGTTCTCCCTGGTCGCGGCGCCTTTCGGCGTTCCGGGGCGGGCCGCGGAGAATTTCTTCGAACCCACCTGCAACCCCCCGGGCGGATGGACGTCTATCAGGGTGAGAGGCGGGGAGAGCGAGCCGGCGAAGCCGGGGGGCTCGGGCCGGCTCCTCGGGGCGCGACAGTGAGGCGCCCATCCCGATCAAAAACCACCATCACCTTGTCCTTGGGGGGACTGTCACATGAACGCGTCCGTTATCGCCCGTATTGCGAAGATCGTCCCGCTGGCCGTCGTCGCCGCCGTCGGTGTCGCCGCCTGCGGCCCGACCGACGGCGGGGCCTCCGTCGCCGCCTCCGTCTCCGAGCCCACCCCGTCGGCCACCTCCTCGGCCACCCCCGGCGCGGGCGCCGTCCCGACCGCCCCCGCCCCGACCACCCCCGCCCCGGCCGCGCCGACCACCGGGGCCGCGCCGACCACCGGGGCCGCGCCGACCACCGCCGCCGAGGCCCCGGCCGGGCAGGCTCCGGCCCACCGGGCCGCGTCGGCCAAGACCGACGTCAAGGCTGCCGCGAAGGCCGCCGCCAAGCCCGCCCCGGCCAAGCCCGCCACCCCCCGGCCCGGCGGAAGCGGCATCGCCATCACCTTCGGCGGCCTCGGCGAGGGCGGGAAGATCGGCCTGACCGACCTGGTCCCCTTCTCCGTCACCTGGACGAACAACGACGCCACCGGCACCCGCGGCGTGGCCCCGGTGGTGTCGACCCAGCTGTACGAGGGCGCGCCCTGCAACATGATCGTCGCGATGGCGGAGGGCACCCTGGAGCGCAAGGACGCCTCCGGCTGGAAGACGCTGGACAACCTCAGCCAGGGCTCCGGGATGGACTACGTGATGAACCGGAACGACGGGGCCTTCACCCTGGCCGCCGGCGAGAGCCGGACCATCGAGTACCGGATGCGGCTGTCCCAGGCCAACCGCCCGGGGCGGATCACGATCGAGGCGGACGCCCCCGTCCCGAACTCCACGGACTACCACGACATGGCCAAGGCCGAGCTGAACGCCGTCGTCGTCGACAGCCACAGCCCGGAGATCCTCTCGGTGCTGCAGCCGGCCAAGGGCGTGGTCACCACGGACCCGATCCCGTTCGGCTTCCGGGTCTCCTCGCCGGACGGCACCGCGGGCCTGCGCCCCCAGGTGGCCGTGTGGGGGGTCGAGGGACTGACCCCGGACGACGTCACGGTGGAGGCCCTGGTCGGCGACGTGTGGAAGCCGGTCGAGCTGAAGGCCGACTGCGGCCCGGTCACGGTCGACCCGAACGTGCCGGGCGTCCGCGACGGCAACACCGTCGAGTACACCTTCCGGGCCACGTTCAAGAAGATGCCGAGGTACGAGGTGGACATCCGGGTGAGCGCGGAGTCCAACGGCCACAAGTCCGTCGAGCGGTCCGTCTTCGGACGCGACGCGAACTGACACCCCGCACCGAAAGCCGAAGGGCCCGGCCTCCCACTGCTCGGGAGGCCGGGCCCTTCACCGTTGTCCGGCCGCGTCGTGCCCCGGGGCCCGACGCGGCCCCGGGTCCGTCCCGCGTCGGCTCAGGCGAGCGAGGCCATCCAGGCCTCGACGTCCTCGGACCGGCGGGGCAGGCCGGCCGAGAGGTTCTCGTTGCCGTCGGCGGTGACCAGGATGTCGTCCTCGATCCGGACGCCGATGCCGCGGTACTCCTCCGGCACGGTCAGGTCGTCCTGCTGGAAGTACAGGCCGGGCTCGACGGTCAGCACCATGCCGGGGACCAGCAGCGCGTCGACGTGCTCCTCGCGGCGCGAGTGGGCGCAGTCGTGGACGTCCAGGCCGAGCATGTGGCCGGTGCCGTGCAGGGTCCAGCGGCGCTGGAGGCCGAGCTCCAGGACCTTCTCCACGTCGTACACCGAGGCGTCCAGCAGGCCCCAGGCGAGCAGCCGCTCGGCGAGGACGCGCTGGGAGGCCTCGTGGAAGTCGCGGAACCGGGCGCCGGGCTTCACCGCGGCGATGCCGGCCTCCTGGGCGTCGTACACCGCGTCGTAGATGCGGCGCTGGAGCTCGGTGAAGCGGCCGTCGATCGGCAGGCTGCGGGTGACGTCGGCGGTGTAGAGGGTGTCGGTCTCCACGCCGGCGTCCAGCAGCAGCAGCTCGCCGGGGCGCACGTCGCCGTCGTTGCGCACCCAGTGCAGGGTGGTGGCGTGCGGGCCGGCCGCGGCGATGGTGCCGTAGCCGACGTCGTTGCCCTCGACCCGGGCGCGGCGCCAGAAGGTGCCCTCGATCCAGCGCTCCGAGGTGGCGACGGCCTGGCCCAGCTCGCGGACCACGTCGGTGAAGCCCTTGACGGTGGCGTCGCAGGCGGCGCGCAGCTCGCCGATCTCCCACTCGTCCTTGACCAGCCGCAGGCCGCTCAGGAACTCCTTGAACCCGGCGTCCTTGTCGGCGTCCAGCGCGTCGGCGAGCGCGGCCTCCAGGCGGGCGTCGTAGCCGCGGACGATCCGGGTCGGCACGGCGGAGTCGGCGGCCTTGGCGGCCAGCTCCTCGGCGGCCTTGCGCACGTCCCGGGCGGGCAGTCCGAGCAGCTGCTCCTGCTCGCTCAGGCTGTGCCGGCGGCCGACCCACAGCTCGCCGTAGCCGTCCAGCCAGAACTCGCCGTTCTCGCGGTTCGAGCGGGGCAGCAGGTAGAGCGTGAACTCGTGGCCGGCCGCGCCGGTCGGCTCGCCGACCAGCACCGCGTCCTCGGTCCGGTCACCGGTGAGGTGGACGTACTCGCTGGAGGCGCGGAACGCGTAGTCGGTGTCGTTGGAGCGCACCCGCAGGTTGCCGGCCGGGACGACCAGGCGCTCGCCCGGGAAGGCGGCGGACAGCTTGGCGCGGCGCTCGGCCGCGTACGGGGCCTGGGCGACGGGGGTGAGGCCGTGCAGCTCGGTGTCGGCCCAGCCGGACTGCATCGAGGCGGCCAGTTCGTCCGAGATCTCGCCGTAGAGGCCGTTCTTGCGGCCCTTGAACTCCTCGGCCTCCTCGCCGCCCTCGGCCTCGGGGTTCTCGGCCACCGCGGGGGTACGGTCCTCGGTCACGTGCAACGCCTCCTTGGGGGGTGGTACCGCCGCCCCTCGGGGGAGGTGTCGGATCGCGACACGCGCGGGCGGCCGTGCGTCCATGGTACGGACGCCCGGCCGCCCGGTCGTTCCGGGCTCGAACTGTCACTCGAAGCGGGCCGCCAGCAGCATCAGGTCGTCGGTGGCCGGGCCCGCCGTCCCCGGTGCCGGACAGACGGCCAGCAGGTGGGCGCAGAGCCGGTCCGGGTCGATCCGCACGTCGCGCGGGGCGTCGGCGGCGGCCCGGCGCAGGTTGGCCTGCCCGGCGTGCAGGGTGGGGCCGCAGCGGCGGGCCAGGCCCTCGGTGTAGAGCAGCAGGGTGTCGCCGCGCTCGGCGACGAACTCCACCCCGGGCGCCTCCCAGCAGGTCAGCATGCCGAGCGGGGCGGAGAGCGAGGTCTCCACGAACTCGGCGCCCTGCCGGCCGACCAGGACGGGCGGGCAGTGCCCGGCGCCGGCCAGGGTGATCCGGCGCTCCTCGGGCTCGACCCAGGCGTAGACGGCGGTGGCGGTGCGGGTCGGCTCGGTGGTCTTGAGCAGCAGCTCCAGGTCCCCCAGGACGGAGACCGGGTCCTCGCCCTCCAGTACCGCGTACGCCCGCAGCGCGGCCCGGATCCGGCCCATCGCGGCCGCCGCGCCGGGGGCGGAGCCGGGGCCCGCGCCGGGGCCGTCGCCGGAGACGGAGCCGACGGTGAGGCCGACGGTGCCGTCCGGCAGCGGGATCGCGTCGTACCAGTCGCTGCCCGTGGAGCGGTCCAGGCCGGCCGGGACGAGCCGGGCGGCCAGCCGCAGCCCGGCGGCCCGGGGGAGCCGGTCGGGCAGCAGACCGCGGCGCAGTGCCTCGGTGGTGCGCGAGATCCGGTCCGCCTCCAGCTGCTTGGCGAGCAGCGGGGCGGCGACCTCGCAGTAGTGGCGGGCCAGTTCGCGCTGGCAGTCGGTCGGTCCGGCGGGCTCGTCGTAGAACCAGAGGGCGGCGGCGAGCGGGCCGTCCTCGTCGGTGGCGAGCGGCAGCCCGTAGGCGCCGCCGAGGCCGAGGTAACCGGCGAGTTCGCGCAGCCGGGCGCCGATGGCCGGGTCCTCGGCGAGGTCGGGGGAGTGCAGCTGTGCGGGCCGGTCCCGTTCGCGCAGCAGCCGGGCCAGCAGGCTCTGCTCGGCCGGGACGGTCTCCAGGGCTCCGAGGCTGGCGCGGTCGAGGCCGAAGCCGACCGGCTGTCCGGGCCCGCCGCCGGGCCGCCTGGTGACCAGCATGCCGCGGCGGGCGCCGAGCAGGGCGGCGCCGGAGGCGAGGACGGTGTCCAGGGTGGCGGCCAGGCCGCGGGCGCGGGCGAGCCGCTCGGTGTGCTCGTGCAGGCTGGTGATATCGGACAGGCGTCCGGCCAAACGGTCCTGCACGGCGGCGGACGGCGGCGTGCGGTCGTCCGCCGTGCCGCCCGGGGCGTCGACGGGGCCGGGCAGGTCGGGCAGGTCGAGGACGGTGAGCCCGCCTGCGCAGCCGGGTTCACCCGGCTCGGCGGTCGTCGTGGTCGGGAGGGCCGCCGACGGGTGGGACTCGTTCATGCCGTCACTCCTGACGCGGTGCTACGTGCCATGCGAAACCCCCAGGTACGGCCGATGTGGAGCGAGCACGGCCAAAGGGCGTGTTTCGCCTCGATTCGCTACTACTCGTCATTGATCGACAGCAATGCCACCACTTCTACACAGGCCATTCGGGGCATGTCCAGATCCAGGACGACGCGGTGGCCTGTTCCACATCCATCGCGACCCGGTCGGGGGGCGCGCGGGGTTCACGCACGCGCCGGTCGGCCCGGGAGGCATGGAGGGGGCCGCGAACGGGCAGAACCGGGAGGACGGACCGGGCGGCCGTCCGGATCGTATGTCCGTGCCGCCCGCGAGCCGCTCCGGCCGGAACTCTCTCACTCGTACGGTGGAACCAAGCGCGCCCGGGCGGCGTCCATCCGGTCGCGTACGGGATTCTCGTTCCAAGGGCTGTGCCGGTGCGCGGCCCTTCATGTCGTGCTCCACACCCGCTCCGCGTCGCAGCCGCGCCGTCCGCCCTGCCGCCCGCCCCGTTCCGCGTCGCCCGGGGCCGTGCCGCGGCCGGCCCGCGCGGAGGATCCCGACGGACGCCGGCGGAGCGGAGCGAACCGAGCGGTCAGGGAAAGGAACGAGCGCCATGCGTGAGAACCCGAAGGGCCGGCCCGAGGAACGTTCCGCCCGGCTGGCCGCGGCCCTGACGGCCGCCGTCGACCACCGCTGGCCCGTGGTGCCGGGCGCCGTGCTGCGCGACGGCCGCTGCTCCTGCGGGGACCTGGACTGCACCGTCCCCGGCGCCCACCCGCACGACCCCTCGCTGCTGGCCGCCACCACGGACGCCCGGATGGTGCGCTGGTGGTGGGAGCGGCAGAGCCCGGACGCGCCGGTGCTGGCCGCCACCGGCTCCACGGTCTCGGCGGTCAGCCTGCCCGCGGCGGCCGGCGCCCGGGCGCTGGTCTACCTGAGCGCGCTGCGGCTGCCGCTCGGCCCGGTGCTGGCGATGCCGGGCCGCTACGCGCTGCTGGTGGCCCCGTACTCGCTGGACATGCTCGGTGACATGCTCGTCCAACTCCCTTGGGTGCCAGGCTCGTTGCATTACCACGGGTCGGGCGGCTTCCTGCCGCTGCCGCCCGGTGGCGCGGCAGTGGGGGCCCCTCCGGGCGAAGGCCGGGGGAGGGTGCGCTGGGTGCTGGCACCGCGGCCGGGCGTCGGCGGCCGGGTCTGGCTGCCGCAGGTCGGGCCGTTGCTGGGGGAGTTGGTGGAGGCGGCGGTCCGGCTGGACAGCGGACGCTCGGCCTACTGAGAACGGGCGCTCCCGAGGGCGCTCCGGAAAACAAAAGATCCGACCGCTGGCGACGGGGGATGCACCAGCGGCCGGACTCTTTAGACAGTAACAAGGATCCGCGCCCGCGCCAATTTCCAAGACGCCCTCCACGCCCGGAAATTGCGCGTTCACCGCGACAATGTGACGCGTATCACGCGGACACCTGCGCGCTTTAGTTCAGGGTGACCTGACGGTTCACCAGGTTCGCGCGGGTGCGCCGCTCCTCGGCCGTCAGCGGGGTCCCGTCGGCGAGCACGGCGGCCAGCCGCTCGGCGAACTCGGCGGCCGGCTTCTCGCAGTCGGCGGCGGTCATCGCGAGCGGGAGGTCCCACACCGGGACGGTCAGGCCGTGCGCGCGGAAGGAGCCGACCAGGCGGGTGTCCGGGCCGAGCGAGGCCTCGCCGGCCGTGTTCAGCCGGGCCAGCGCGTCCAGCAGCTGCTCCTCGGGCACGGTCATCACCCAGCGCAGGTGGTTCTTGTCCGGGGTGCCGCACCAGTAGGCGGAGTCCACGCCGGTGAGCTTCTCGGTCGGGATGGCCGAGGCGTTGGCGCGCTCCAGGGAGGCGGCGACCTCGCCGGTGGCGGCCTCGGCGTCCTCCAGCCAGAACTCGAAGCCGGTGTGCACGGCGGGCGTGAACGCGGCGGTGGTGTCCAGCAGGTCCTGGAGGCGGCGCCCGCCCGGGACGGTCCGGCGGGCCGGCACCGGGCTGCCCGGCTCGGTGGTGAGGGCCAGCTCCAGGGCGTCCGCGAGGTCGCGGCTGAGGTCGCCGGAGGAGGACTGGGTCTGCAGGCCGAGCAGGATCGAGCCGTCCTGGCGGCGCAGGGCCGGCCAGGCCAGCGGCAGCACGGTGGCCAGGGTCACCGACGGGACGTCACCGGTCGCGCCCTCGGCCACCCCGGCGGCCAGCGTCAGCGGCACCGTGGCGGCGGGCACCAGCTCGCGCAGCGCCACCCAGTCGGCCTCGCCCGGCAGGCCCTCGAACGGGCGGTGCACCAGCTCCTGCACCGCGTGCGAGGCCTCCCGGCCGTGACACGCCTTGTACCGGCGGCCCGAGCCGCAGGGGCAGTCCTCGCGGGCCCCGACCACGGGGATCTCGCCCGTGACGGCGGTGGTGGACTGGCGCTGCGGCGCCTTCTTGGCGGCCTTCTTGCCCATGCTGCGGCTCTCCCGGGAACGGTGGTCCTGTGTCCCGGGAAGCCTAACGACACATTCCCCGAGCCCGGCTCACGCGCTACGGGCATCGCCTCCGGTGCGCCGGGCGTGCCGGGCCCGGGCGGGCAGCGCCGCCCAGACCGTGACCTCGCCGGGGGCGTCGCGCACGCCCCAGTCGCTGGCCAGCTGGTCGACGATGCTCAGGCCGCGGCCGCCGCGCGAGGTCAGCGAGGGACTCGCGGGCAGCGGCCGGGTGGCCGCCCCGCCGTCCGTGACCTCCAGGGTGAGCACCCCGTCGGCGTGCATCTGCCAGCGGACCAGCACCCCGCCGTCCGGCTCCTCCGGGCCCTCGGCGGGCTCCCGGCCGCCCGGCGCGGAGCGCGTCCCGGACGGGACGCCGACCAGCACCTGCCCGAGCACCTCGGCCCTGGCGCTGCGGCCGAGGGCCGGCAGCGGGCCGAGCGGACGGGCGTACCGACAGGCGTTGCTCAACAGCTCGGAAAGGATCAGAACAGCATCATCGATGACCGGTTCCGGTACCTGCCGGTCACCCAGATCTCGACGCAGTCGGCGCCGTGCGACCCCGACACTCGCTGGGCCGTGCGGCACTGCCATGGTCGATGAAGTCGGCACTTCACGCGCCACCATCAACGCCACCCCCGGACCTCCTTCAGCGTATGCCGAGGGAGAGATGCCCCTTGGTAATGCGTCGGAAACGAGCACCGGACGATCCCGCGAGCCCATTTCGAGTGAGGCGACCGTCGGTCGACATCAGGTCATTCCCCGCTCACCCTCCGTCGCCCGGCCGCAAGAATTCCGGCAATTTCGTGCGAGGAAGGTTTGACTGCCGACCAGAGTGATCGGATCGGAGGGGTTCGGAGGGCGCGGAGCCCGGCCGCCGACGGGTCCGGTCCGAGCCGCCCCGGCCGATCACCGGCCGAGCTGCGCCAGCACCTCCGCGGGCCGGTTGGTGATGATCGCGGACACCCCGAGCTCCAGGCAGAGCTCGACGTCGGCCGGCTCGTCCACCGTCCAGACGTGCACCTCGTGCCCCAGCTCCCGCAGCCGGGTCACCAACCGGGGGCGGGCCCGCACCAGCTCGATGCCCGGGCCGGCGATCCGCGCCCCGCCCGGCAGCGGCGAGCCCGGGCGCAGCCGGCCGAGCAGCGGCAGGGTCCGCTCGAACAGGAAGACCCGCCGGTACTGCGGTGCGGCGGCGGCCACCCGGTTCAGCGCGATCGGGGAGAAGCTCATGATCCGGGCGGACGGGCGGTCGCCCTCCCGGGTCGCGCCGATCTTGAACCGCTCCAGCGTCCGGAGCAGCTCGGTCTCCACCCGGCCGCGGAAGCGCACCGGGTGCTTGGTCTCGATCGCCAGGTCCACCGGGCGGCCGCACTCCACCACCAGCTCCAGCAGCCGCTCCAGCCGCAGCACGCCGCGCAGCTCCGGGTCGGTGCTGGGGCGGCCGGTCTTCCAGGCGCCGAAGTCGTACGCCTCCAGCTCGGCGAGGGTCATCGCCGAGACGGTGCCCCGGCCGTTGGAGACCCGGCCGATCCGGCGGTCGTGCACGCAGACCAGCGCGCCGTCGGCGGTGACCCGCACGTCGCACTCCAGCGCGTCCGCGCCCTCGTCGAGCGCGCGTCGGTAGGCCGCGAGGGTGTGCTCGGGCAGGGCGTGGGAGGAACCGCGGTGGGCGATCACCTGGACGGGAGGCGCGGTGCGCGCCGCCGTCGAGGACAGGTCTGGGCTGGTCACGGGCCCAACGATAGGTGGCGCAGGTGAAGCGCGGACGAAGACGGCCCCAACCTGTGGGGCCGTCTGCGCCCCGCCGCCCGGCCGCGCCGGTGCGGGCCGCCCGCCCGGGGCCGCCCGCCCGGGACCGGGCGGATTCCTCAGGACCGGGCGGCGCGGCGGCCGAGCGGGGTGAGCGCCCAGGTGACCAGGGCCGGCACCAGGAAGGCGAACAGCGAGGCCGAGGTCCACTCCTGGGGGGTGAAGTGCAGCGCCTCCTGGGCGGAGGTCCAGAGATCCGTCCACCAGCCGGCCACCTTGGTCGGGGCGATGAACTGGTAGACCGCGAAGCCCAGTGCCCACGGCAGCAGCATCAGCCAACGGGACGGCGCGTCGGCGGAGAGGTTCCAGCCGCGCCGGCCGGCGCCGAGGAAGTAGTCCACCACGAGCACCGCCAGCAGCGGCACGAACACCGAGCCGATCAGACCGAGGAAGCCGTAGTAGGTGTCGGTGAACTCGTCGATCTGCAGCGCCAGCACGGTGATCAGCACGCCGATCGCGCCGGAGAGCACCCGGCGGTCCACCTTCGGCAGCAGGTTCTGCACCGACATCGCGGTCGAGTACACGTTGGCGAAGGACTGGTCCGTCTCGCGCAGCACCAGCACCAGCAGGAACAGCCAGCCGGCCCAGACGCCGAGGAAGGAGTCGAAGATCCGGTTCGGGTCGCCGTCCGACTGCAGCAGCGCCATCAGGCCGAGCACGTAGCACCAGACCTGGGCGATCGTGTAGCCGGAGAAGCTGCCCCAGAACGCCGAGCGCGGGGTGCGCGAGTGCCGGGTGTAGTCGGCGGCCAGCGGGACGAAGGAGACCGACACCGCGATCATCGCGTCGGTGGCGCCCAGGAAGCCGTGCCAGTTGCCCGCGCCCGGGTCTGGCACGCCCTCGCGGCCCAGCTGGACGGTGAAGTACACCATCGCCACCGCGACGGCCCCGGCCACGAAGCGGCGCAGCACGGCGATCGAGCCCAGCGGCCAGATGGTCAGCGCGGTGGTCAGCGCGCCCGCGAGCAGGACGAACAGCCAGCGGTAGCCGGTGGTGTGCGCGACGGTCTGCGCGCCCGCCGAGATGGTCAGCAGCTCGAACACGCCCCAGCCGACGCACTGCACGATGTTCAGCACCGTCGGCAGGTAGGACAGCCGGGTGCCGAACAGTCCGCGCAGGTTGGCCATCGCGGGGGCGCCGGTGCGGGCGCCGATCAGCGCGGCCACACCGAGCATCGCGGTGCCGACCGCCGTGCCGACGGTGATCGCCGTGACCGTGGCGGCCAGCGACAGCTCGCTGCCGCGGGCGCCGAGCACGGTGGCGGCGGTGGAGAAGCCGATCAGGCTGACGCCCAGGTTCATCCAGAGCGCGAAGTGGTCGCGGAAGCGCAGCGTGCGCGGCGGCTCGGTGTCCAGGACCAGCGGCGCTTCGACGTGCTCGGTGCGCCCGGGGCGCTCCAGCAGGGCCGTGGCCGTGGGCCCGGAGGGGTCCGCGGATCCGGAGCGCTCCGCGGCCCCGGACGGATCCGTGGACTCGGGCGCGCCCGAAGAAGAGGATGGCGAAGCAGACGGCATGGCCGATACTCCCTACGCCGGCATTACCCGGACAGGTTCCGGCGGTCTGCGCCCCCTCGGCCGTCCGTCACCCAGGTGGCGTACGGTCGTCATGCGCACTCTCAGCCTGGTGGGTCCAAGCTCCCGCGTGTCAGTTGTGAGCGCCAGGCTAACCGGCACGGGGGCGAACACCCAAGGCCGAGGGCGCGCGGTCCGCATCGCGGGACGTCCGGCGGGGGAGGGGAGCCCCGGTCGTCGGTCCGGCGTCGGTGCCGGCTAAGGATTCTTATGAGTTCTTCAGAGGGGTCCTTACGGCAATCGAATCGACAGTGCGAAAAACTATGGTCCTTGGTTCTGCCAGCTATGGAGGTCGTCCGTGAGCACCGAGCGCGAGGTTGGGCCCGTCGGGCCGCAGGGGGAGCAGCCCGCCGGGCCGGGGGCGGCCGAGTCCGCTTCCGAAGGCCCCGCTCAGGGCGGGCACCAGCCGACCATGGCCTTCCGGCGGGTGCCGGAGGCGGGCGCGGCCGAGGCCGCCGCCGAGTCGGCGCCGCCCGTCGAGACCGGGGGCGTTCCGGCCGAGGGCGGCCACAAGCCGACCGTCGCCTTCACCAAGGTGCCCGCACCGGAGGCGCCCGCGGCGCCCGTCGCCCCCGCCGCTCCGGTCGTCGAGGAGCCGGCCGTCGACCCGGCCACCGGCTACATCGACGCGCCGCCGCCCGTCCTGCCGCCCGCCCCGCAGGCCCCGGCCGCCGCCGCGCCCGCCGCCCCGGCCCTGCCGCCGGCCGGCAACCCGTACGCCACCCCGACCCACGGTGTCCCCGCCGCGGGCGCGCACGAGGGGTACGGCGCCGCGCACGCCGCCCCCGGCCACCACCCCTTCGGGGCCGGCCAGCCGGTCGGCGGCTGGGGCCCGGCCCACGACTCCACCTCCGGCGGCGCGGGCTACCCCGGCGGTCCGGCGGGCCCGCTCGGCTACCCCGCGGACTACCCCGGCGGTCCGGGCGGCCCCGGCGCCCCGCGCAAGAAGCGCAACGGCCTGGTCGGCCTGATCGCGGCCGTCGCCCTGGTCGCCGGTGTGGCCGGCGGCGCGCTCGGCGTGACCGTCGTCGACCGCAACGACGGCCCCCGCTCCTCGAACGACCACCGGAGCACCACCGTCCAGGCCAGCGACACCCAGAAGAACGAGCCCGTCCCCGGCTCGATCGCCGCCATCGCGCAGAAGGCGCTGCCCAGCGTCGTCACCATCAAGGCGCAGGGCAACGGCGAGTCCGGCACCGGCACCGGTTTCGTCTTCGACACCGAGGGCCACATCCTCACCAACAACCACGTGGTCGCGCCGACCCTCAACGGCGGCAAACTGACCGTCAAGTTCGCCGACGGCAGCTCGTACAGCGCCTCGGTGCTGGGCCACGCCGAGGGCTACGACGTCGCCGTGGTCAAGATCGACAACCCGCCCAAGAGCAAGCTGGCGCCGCTGCCGCTCGCCGACTCCGACAAGGTCAACGTCGGCGACGCCACCGTCGCGATCGGTGCGCCGTACGGCCTGGAGTCCACCGTCACCAGCGGCATCATCAGCGCCAAGGACCGCCCGGTGGCCTCCGGCGACGACACCGGCTCGCAGGCCTCGTACATGAACGCCCTCCAGACCGACGCCTCGATCAACCCCGGCAACTCCGGCGGTCCGCTGCTCGACTCCGGCGGCGCGGTGGTCGGCATCAACTCGGCGATCCAGTCCAACGCCTCCTCCAACGGCCGGGCCGGCAGCATCGGCCTGGGCTTCGCCATCCCGATCAACCAGGCCAAGTGGGTCGCGGACACCCTGATCAAGACCGGCAAGCCGGTCTACGCCAAGCTCGACGTGCTGCGCAACGACGACTACAAGGGCGACGGCGCGCAGATCCAGACCAAGGACATCCAGGGCCAGCCCGCCGTCACCCCCGGCGGCGCGGCCGACAAGGCCGGCCTCAAGCCGGGCGACGTCATCACCAAGCTCGGCGGCGTCCCGATCGAGAACGGTCCCGCCCTGGTCAGCCGGATCTGGACGCACAAGCCCGGCGAGACCGTCGACGTCGAGTACACCCGCAACGGCCAGACCCTCAACACCAAGGTCACCCTCGGCCAGCGCGAGGGCGACCAGTAGCCCCCTCCCGCGCGGAAACGTGTGCGCCGAACCCCGCCGGACCCGTTAGGCTGACCTCCGCCTGGAGAGCTGCCCGAGCGGCCTAAGGGAACAGTCTTGAAAACTGTCGTGCGGTGACCCCGTACCGTGGGTTCGAATCCCACGCTCTCCGCCGGTAGGAGAACCACCTGCTCAGGGCGGGTGCCGAGATCGCTCGGCACCCGCCCTCGGTGTTTTCCGGGGGCCGGGGGGCGACGGGGGTTGACCCTGACACCGTGGCAGGGGATGGAGTGGTCGCACCATGTTGAACATCGGAGACTTCGCCAGCCACGGCCGGGTGTCGGTACGGATGCTGCGCCACTACGACGCGATCGGACTGCTGCGGCCCGCCCGGGTGGACCCGGTCACCGGGTACCGCTCGTACGAGGCGGCCCAACTGGCCCGGCTCAACCGGGTGATCGCGCTCAAGGAGCTCGGTTTCACCCTGCAGCAGGTCCGGGCCGTCCTGGACGAGCGGGTGGACCCGGCCGAGCTGCGCGGGATGCTGCGGCTGCGGCGGGCCCAGCTCGCCGAGGCGATCGCGGCCGACGAGCTGCGGCTGGCCCGGGTGGAGGCGAGGCTCCGGACGATCGAGAGCGAGGGGACCATGTCCGCACACGATGTCGTGGTGAAGCCGGTACCGCCCGTCCGGGTGGCCCAACTGTCCGGTGTGGCCGCGAGTTACGAACCGGAGGACATCGGGCCGGTGATCGGGCCGCTGTTCGCCGAGCTGTGCCGGCGGCTGGCGGCGGCCGGGGTCGAGGCGACCGGGCCGTCCGTCGCCCACTACCAGGACGCGCCGGAGGGCGACGGCGCGGTGCTGGTCCGGGCGGCCGTCCCGGTCGGCCCGTCGGTGCGGGCGGAGGCGCACGACTTCGAGGTGGTCGACCTGCCGCCGGTCGAGGAGGCGGCGACGATCGTGCACCGCGGCGCGATGGACGGGGTGCTGGGCACGGTCCAGGAACTGGCCCGCTTCATCGAGGAGAACGGCTACCGCTCGGCCGGCTACGCCCGGGAGCTGTACCTGGAGTGCCCGGAGGACCCGGCGGGGTGGGTCACCGAGATCCAGGAGCCGGTGGCCCGGCGGTAGCCGTACTCCGCCTGCCCGGCCGGGGGCGCGCCCCGCCCGCCTCCGCCTCCGTCCTCCCGCCGCGGCCCACTTGCCCGGTCCCTGCCGTCCGGGCAGAGTGCGGAGGTGGAGGCGGGCGGGCGGCGTGCGGAGGCGGCGATGGGTGATCTGACGGACCGACTGGCGCAGGGCCTCCCGGACGGGGCCGTCGTGGTGGACCCGGACGTGACGGCCGCGTACCGCCACGACATGGCGGGCTTCTGCGCGGCCGGGCAGCCCGCGGTGGTGGTGTTCCCGGAGACGGTCGAGCAGGTGCAGCACGTGCTGCGCACCGCGACCGCGCTGAACGTCCCGGTGGTGCCGCAGGGCGCCCGGACCGGTCTCTCGGGTGCGGCGAACGCCGTGGACGGCTGCGTCGTGCTGTCGCTGGTGAAGCTGAACCGGATCCTGGAGATCGACCCGGTGAACCGGATCGCGGTGGTCGAGCCCGGCGTGGTGAACGCCGAACTCTCCCGCGCCGTCGAGGAGTCGGGCCTCTCGTACCCGCCGGATCCGTCCAGCTGGGAGTCCTGCACGATCGGCGGCAACATCGGCACCGGGGCGGGCGGGCTCTGCTGCGTGAAGTACGGCGTCACCAGCGAGTACGTGCTCGGGCTGGACGTGGTGCTGGCCGACGGGCGGCTGCTGTCCACCGGCCGCCGGACGGCGAAGGGCGTGGCCGGGTACGACCTGACCAGGCTGTTCGTGGGCTCGGAGGGGACGCTCGGCGTGGTGGTCCGGGCGGTCCTGGCGCTGCGGCCGGCGCCCGCCCCGCAGCTGGCGCTGGCGGCGGAGTTCCCGAGCGCGGACGCGGCCGGGGCGGCGGTCTGCGAGGTGATGGCGCGCGGGCTGACCCCGTCGCTGATGGAGCTGATGGACGCGGTCTCGGTGCGGGCCGTCAACGAGTTGGGGCGGATGGGGCTGCCGGAGTCCACCCAGGCGCTGCTGCTGGTGGCCTTCGACGGGCCGGACCGGGTGGCCGAGCTGGCCCGGGCCGCGCGGCTGTGCCGGGAGGCCGGCGCGACCGAGGTGGTGCCGGCCGAGGACCAGGCGGAGTCCGATCTGCTGCTGGCGGCCCGGCGGATGGCGCTGCCCGCGCTGGACCGGCTGGGCACCACGATGATCGACGACGTGGCCGTGCCGCGCTCCCGGCTGGCGGAGATGCTGAACGGTGTCGCGGTGATCGCCGAGCGGAACGGGCTGACCATCGGGGTGGTCAGTCACGCCGGGGACGGCAACACCCACCCGATCGTCATCTTCGACGGCTCGGACGAGGGGCAGACGGCCCGCGCCCAGCGCTCCTTCGACGAGATCATGGCGCTCGGGCTGGAGCTGGGCGGCACGATCACCGGGGAGCACGGGGTGGGCCTGCTGAAGCGGGACTGGCTGGCCCGTGAGCTGGGCCCGGTGGCGTTGGAGTTGCAGCGGCAGTTGAAGACGGTCTTCGATCCGCTGGGCATCCTGAATCCCGGGAAGATGATCTGATCCACCCGCTCCCGGAGTCATCCGGCCGGCATCCCGGAGGCACCCCGGCGGCCGCTCCGCGTCGACACCCCTCCCATTGCGGTGTGATCGTCCGATGGTCTGTGAATGGCTCGAAAAGTCGACACGGGAGGGTGAGCGAACTTTCTCGGGGCGCGTTTTCCGTTCGTACGCGCCGGGGTGGTGCGCCCAGCGGATCGTGTGACACCGGTGCGCCGACGCCGAGGGTGTCCCGGCCGGTCGTCCGGTGGGTGAATCCCCAGCTCAGCCGGGGTGTGGCGCCCGTGGTTCCGCAATTCGAGCTGCTATGCGCGATCTGTTCGGATATCACGCGAACGGGCGAAATTCGCCGCGCGGGCTGGCGCTTTGTCGATTTGTTGCGGAAGTCTGTCTCCCGGCGTCGCAGCCCGTAGGCGTTCGTCCGGCGGACGGACCTTGCGCACCTTGATCGACCATCGCGCGACAAGCAGCTTCCTGGAGGCACCCATGGCACGCACCCACCCCGGCCGAACAGCCGGGCTCCTGCTGGCCGGCCCACTCGCGGCCGGCCTGCTGCTGGCGGGGGCCGGGGCTGCCGCCGCCGACGACGGCGCGGCCGCCGAGCCCGGCTCCGACACCGGGGTGGTCTCCAACACCGGTACCGGCAACGCGTTCGGCGGGGTCGACGGCAACTACGTCTCCACCCAGCAGACCGCCACCGGCCCCGGCGCCTCGAACCAGGACAACACCCTCGCGGTGAAGGACAACGGGGGCACCGTGCAGGCGGGCCAGGGCAACAAGGACATCAACGTCGTCGTCGCCCCGACCTTCAACTGACCAACTGACCGGCCGACCGGCCGACCGATCGACTCCCCGGCCGCACGGCCGGGGGCGGCACCGGGCACCACGAACGGCGGGGGCGCCGGACGTGGGTGTCCGCGGGTGAGCTGAGCAGCCGCGGACGGGCCCGGCCGGGATCGGAACGGCCGCGACGGACACCGGGCCACCGACACACCGCAGCCAACGCCACACCGCACCAGAGGGATCACCACAGGGAACACCAGAGGGAAGACGCATTCGACCGGCCGGCGGAAAGGGTCACCGCGAAACCGGTCTCGTGGGCGGTGCCGCCATCGGCACCGCCCACGAGTGCGTCCGGCGCCGGTCCGCTCGGCCTCCGCCCCGGATTTCCCGCCCGACCGGCCGCCGTACCCCCGCCGACCGGCCCGGATCCGTCCACGGAGGGCCCGCGCCCGGGCCCGTCGGCGGACGGCGGTACGGTTGCGCTCCGACAGCGCACCCACGTGCCCGGGCCAGGAAGGCCCGGCCGGGGCGGCGATCGCGGCAAACGGAAGGAAGGGCGCGCGATGGCGGCGGAGGAGGAAGGCCTGACCGGCCCGGACGGAACCGGTTCCGCACCGGAGCCGGCCACGGAACCGGCCACCGAGCCGGCCGCGCAGGCGTGCCCGGAGCCGTCGGCCGAGCCGCTCCACGAGCACCGGTCCGGCCCGCGGTCCGTCCCCGAACTGCTGCTCGGCCGCCCGCCGATGGCCCGCCCGCTGCCGTCCTTCGACCACGAGGCCGCCCCCGTCCGGCCCGGCCCGCTGTTCGCGGACTGGCTCGCCACCGCGCTGCACGCCGGCGTGTTGGACCCGCAGGCCTTCACCCTCTCGACCGTCGACGCCGACGGCATGCCGGACGCCCGGGTGCTGGTGCTGCGCGACGTCGACGCGACCGGCACCGGCTGGAACTTCTCCGCGGACGCCGACAGCCCCAAGGGCCGTCAGCTCGCCGACCACCCGGCCGCCGCGCTGACCGTCTACTGGCCGCAGCTGGGCCGCCAGGTCCGGGTGCGCGGCACCGTCGAGCGGGCCGCCGACCTGGTCGCCGCCGCCGAGTTCGCCACCCGCTCCCCCGCCGCCCGGGTCGGTGCGCTGGTCGGGAGGCAGAGCGAGCCGCTGGGCTCGTTCGCCGAGTACGACGAAGCCGTGGCGGTCGCCCGCCGCCGGCTGGAGACGCACCCGGACGCGGTCGCGTCCGGGCACGCCGTCTACACCCTGTGGGCGCACGAGGTGGAGTTCTGGCAGGGCGACGCCCAGCGTCGGCACATCCGGCTGCGCTACACCCGCACCGGCCCGGTCAGCTCGCCGGAGTGGTCGCGCACCCTGCTCTGGCCGTAGTCCGCCCCCGGCGCGCCGGGGGCGGAAGGGGAGCGGAAGGGGGCTACCGTCGCCCGGTCAGCGTGGCGCCCACGCTGGCCGCGACCACGCAGCCGATCCCGGCCAGCTGCGGCAGGCCCAGCAGCTGGCCCAGCACCACCAGCCCGACCAGCGCGCTGACCGCCGGCTCCAGGCTGACCAGCACGCTGAACACCCGCTGCGGCATCCGCCGCAGCGCGGTCATCTCCAGCGCGTACGGGATCACCGGCAGCAGCAGCGACACCCCGGCCACCGCGGCGAGCAGCGCCACCGGCGAGGCGTCGGGCGCGGTCAGTCCGTGCCAGGCCTGGCCGAGTCCGAACGGCGCCAGCGTCAGCGCGCCGACCGTCATCGACACCGCCAGGCCCTGGAACCCCTGGAAGGTCGCGCCGACCTTGTCGGTGAAGAGGATGTACACGGCGTAGCAGGCGGCCGCCCCGAAGGCGTACAGCAGGCCGACCGGGTCGAGCGAGCCGCCGCCGTCCCCCTCGCCGAGCAGGGTCAGCAGCACCACACCCGCGGCCGCGAGCAGCGCCCAGAGCAGGTGGCTGGCGCGCCGGGCGAAGACCAGGGCGACGGCGAGCGGGCCGAGGAACTCGATGGTCGCGGCGGTGCCCATCGGCAGCCGGTCGATGGCCCCGGCGAACAGGAAGGTCATCCCGGCCGAGGCCATGCCGAGCAGCGCGGCCGCGGCGAGGTCGCGCGGGCGCTTGTCGCGCAGCTTCGGCCGGGTCACGGCGAGCAGGATGACGGCGGCGAAGCTCAGCCGCAGGAAGGTCGTGCCGCTGACCCCGAGCGGGCCGAACAGCGGCTTGGACAGCGCGATGCCGGTCTGCACCAGGAACATCGCGACCAGACAGAGAAGCGGCGCCGGGATCCTCTCCGGGCGCCGCAGGACCTTGCCGAACCGGCCGGTGGACCGGCCGGCGTGGACTTCGGGTGGCGCCGCGGGTCCGGACGCCCCGCCTCGTCGCCGGCTCCCCCGCTCGCCGGCGGGCTCGCCCTTGGGGGAGGGCGGCATGGCCAGGGCCTCGGCGACGGCGGCGGCCGACGACGAGGCTGCGGGGGTTTCGCTGGTATGGGAGGTGGGCATATTCGTGAGTTTGCCGTAAGGAGTGATGAACCAGCAAGCTCGTTACAAAAATCGGGACGGATCCGGACGGGTGCGTCCGAAAGGGTGGACTCCCGAGGGCGCTGCGGCGTGGTTGCCACCGAAGCCCGACGGACCGTCAGTATCAAGGCGGGGTGCGCCATCTCCGCTCCGTTGCCCTCCTCGCCGCCGCCCTCGTGCTCCTGCTGGCCACCGACGGGGCGGGCGTGGACGCCGAAGCCACCGTCCCGGCCGCCTTCGCCGCCCCCCGCATCCGGGCCGTCACGCTGCCCGACCGGTCCGGCCCGCCGCGGGCCCGCGACACCTGGCGCGGCCCCGCCTTCGACGCCTGTACCGCACCACCGCTCGACACCCTGAAGGCCTGGCGCGACACCTCCCCGTACGGGGCGGTCGGCATCTACACCAGCGGCTCCCAGCGCGGTTGCAGCCAGCCGCGGCTCACCGCCGAGTGGGTGCGCCAGGTGCGGGCGCTGGGCTGGCGGTTCCTGCCGGTGCACGTCGGGCTGCAGGCGCCGTGCGCCGACCCGAGCCACAAGCCCAAGCGGATCGACCCGGCGAGGGCCGCCGAGCAGGGCCGGGACGAGGCGGGCGAGGCCGCCCGGGCCCTGCGCGCGCTCGGTCTCGCCAAGGGCAGCCCGGTCTACCTGGACATCGAGGCCTACCCGATGCGCGACGCGGCCTGCGGCCAGGCCGTGGTCGACTTCACCCTCGGCTGGACGGCGGGCCTGCACGCCGCCGGCTACCGCTCCGGCTTCTACTCCAGCCTCGACTCCGGCATCGCGGACCTCGCCGCCGCCGCCCGGGCCGGCAGCTCCCCGATGCCCGACGCGCTCTGGTACGCCCGCTGGGACGGCCAGGCCGACACCGAAGGCTCCGGCGGCCTCGCCCCCGACCTCTGGAGCTTCCACCAGCGCGTCCACCAGTACCACGGCAACGTCGAGGAGACCTTCGGCGGCGCCACCCTCACCGTCGACCGCAACCACGTGGACGGCCCGACCGCCGGCTGAGACCCGCGGGTAGGGTGACCCCCGATCGAGCACGGGGGGAACGGCATGGCCGACAGTCAGGGGTACGGCGCCACCGGCGGACACGGCGCGCCGCCGCAGCGGCAGCACCCGTACGGGCAGCCGCCGCACGGCGCGCCGCAGTACGGGCGGAACCCGTACGCGCAGCCGCAGTACGCGCAGCCGCAGTACGCGCAGCCGCAGTACGCGCAGCCGCAGTACTCCCGGAATCCGTACGCGCAGAACCCGTACGCCCGGCCCGTGCCGCCGCAGCCCGCGAACGGCCTCCCGAACGGCCTCCCCGGCGGCCCGCAGGGCTCCCCGGCCGGCGGCTTCCCCGGCCCCGCGCCGCGCCGCAACCGCCTGGCGGTGCTGATCCAGTTCCTGCTCCAGTGGATCTACGCCCCGCTCTGGATCCTCGGCCTGGTGCTCCTCCTCGTCGTCCTGATCCTCGCCGACAACGTCGGCGGGTCCGGCCCCAGCTCCGACGGCTGGCTGAAGGTCAACCGCAGTTTCATCCCGCCGCGCCGGCTGCGGGCCGAGCTCACCGGCCGCCCGGAGGACTGGGAGCGCTACGTCGCCCCGGTCCTGGCGCGCCGGATCGCCGCCGCCGAGGCCGCGCACGCGGCCGGTGACGGCGAACTGCAGGCGGACCTCGGCCGGGTGGTGGGGACCCGGCTCGCGCTGCGGCTCTACCGGGGCCTCGGCGCGGCCGGCGTGGTGCGGCTCGCCGAGCGGCACGGCTGGCACGGCGTGGCGTCCGGGACCGACGCCGGGCACGTCCGGCTCGCCCGCCACTTCCCCGCCCCGGCCACCCTGGACGCGCCCTCCCCGCAGGGCCCGCCCGCGGCCCCCGGCACCCCGTGGGGGCCGCAGCCGGTCCGCTTCGCGCCGCTGCTGCCCTTCGTCTTCCTGCTCCAGATCGTCTACGTCCCGGTGTACGGCCTGCTCACCTTCTGGGTGAGCCGCCCGGAGCCCGACTACTGGGACCGCTGGGGCGCCCGCTGGACGGTCGGCCCGCGCGCGTTCCGCGCCGAGTTCACGAACAGCCCCGCCGCCTGGGACCGCCACATCCGCCGCATCCTCGAACGCGACACCAAGCGCATCCGCTCCGCCGCCGCCGGCACCGCGGCCCCCGCCGCTTCCGCCACCCGCACCCCCGCGCACCGCATCCACCTCAAGCGGGCCACCTACCGCGGCGCCGGGGCCCACCGGGCCCTGGCCATCGCCGCCGAACAGGGCTGGACCCTCGACCCGGCCTACGCCCCCGACCCCGCCAACTCCCTCCGCCTCGTCCGCCCGGACCTCCCCTGAGGCCTGCCCGCCGGTCGTCCCCGGGGGGCGCGACGACCGGCAGAACGGGCCCTCGGGGCACCGGGGGCGGAACCGGGACGAATCCGTGATCCGTGCAACTGGGCCGGGATACTGACAGCGGGGGGTGGGGGCGGCACAATCGGGCACGTCCGCGCGCATTACCGCCCGGTAGGTGTCGCAGGCGCAGCCCCCAGTGCCGCCAGGTCGAGGAGGACCCGTGTTCAGCACGATGCAGGACGTACCGCTCACCGTCGCCCGGATCCTGGAGCACGGATCGACGATCCACGGCCGGTCGACCGTGACCACCTGGGACGGCACGGGCCCGGTGACCCGCACGTACGCGGAGGTCGGCGCCCGCGCCGCCCAGCTCGCCTGGGCCCTGCGCGACGAGCTCGGCTGCGCGGAGGAGAGCGTCGTAGCGACGCTGATGTGGAACAACACCGAGCACCTGGAGGCGTACCTCGCCGTCCCCTCGATGGGGGCCGTGCTGCACACGCTGAACCTGCGACTGCCGTCCCAGCAGCTGTCGTTCATCGTCAACCACGCCGCCGACCGCGTGATCATCGTCAACGGCAGCGTCCTGCCGCTGCTCGCCGCCGTCCTCCCGGACCTCGCGCCGACCCTCAAGCACATCGTGGTGAGCGGTCCCGGCGACCGCTCGGTGCTGGCCGGCTTCGCGGGCGGCGTGCACGACTACGACGAGCTGATCGCCGGCCGGCCCACCGAGTACCCCTGGCAGCAGGACATCGACGAGCGGCAGGCCGCGGTGCTCTGCTACACCTCCGGCACCACCGGGGACCCGAAGGGCGTGCTCTACAGCCACCGCTCGGTCTACCTGCACTGCCTCCAGGTCAACACCGGCGACAACTTCGCCTTCACCCCGCGCGACACCGCGCTGCCGGTGGTCCCGATGTTCCACGTCCAGGCCTGGGGCATCCCGCACGCCGCGTTCATGTCCGGCGCCAACCTGCTCATGCCGGATCGTTTCCTCCAGCCCAAGCCGATGGCCGAGATGATCGCCGCCGTCCGCCCGACCGTCAGCGCGGCCGTCCCCACCATCTGGGCCGGACTGCTGGACGAGCTGGACGCGGGCGACTACGACACCTCCAGCCTGCGCATGGTGGTCATCGGCGGCAGCGCCTGCCCGCCCTCGCTGATGAAGGCCTACGAGGAGCGCCACGGCATCCGGGTGCTGCACGCCTGGGGCATGACCGAGACCTCCCCGCTCGGCTGCTTCGCCCAGCCGCCGGGCGGCCTCACCCCCGAGCAGGAGTGGCCGTACCGGATCACCCAGGGGGTCTTCCCGGCCTCCGTCGAGGCCCGGCTGATCGGCCCCGGCGGCGAGCGGATGCCCCACGACGGCGTCTCGGCGGGCGAGCTGGAGGTGCGCGGCCCGTGGATCGCCGGGGCGTACTACGGCGGCGCCGGCCAGGACCCGGTCCGCCCGGACGACAAGTTCTCCGAGGACGGCTGGCTGCGCACCGGCGACGTCGGCACCATCACCGCCGACGGCTACCTGACCCTCACCGACCGGGCCAAGGACGTCATCAAGTCCGGCGGCGAGTGGATCTCCTCGGTCGAGCTGGAGAACGCCCTGATGGCCCACCCCGACGTGGCCGAGGCCGCCGTGGTCGCCGTCCCGGACGAGAAGTGGGGCGAGCGCCCGCTGGCCACCGTGGTGCTGCGCCCGGGCGCGACCGTGGGGCTGAAGGAACTGCGGGCCTTCCTCGGCGAGCGGGTCGCCTCCTGGCAGCTGCCGGAGCGCTGGGCGATCGTGGAGTCGGTGCCGAAGACCTCGGTCGGCAAGTTCGACAAGAAGGTGATCCGAGCCGGCTACGCGGCCGACGAACTGGACGTCACGGTGCTCGGCAAGGAGTGACCGCCGAGGCGTGACCGTCGAGGCGTGACCGACGAATGAGGGCCGGCCGCCCCCGTACCGAACGGGGGCGGCCGGCCCTTCCGCGCACCGGGTCAGCCCGCGGCGGCGACGCCCGCCTCGCCCATCGCGCCGATCCGCCCGAGCAG
Organism: Kitasatospora sp. NPDC002543; assembly: GCF_053594915.1. Classification (NCBI taxonomy): domain Bacteria; kingdom Bacillati; phylum Actinomycetota; class Actinomycetes; order Kitasatosporales; family Streptomycetaceae; genus Kitasatospora; species Kitasatospora sp. NPDC002543. The sequence goes on from NZ_JBSFWR010000004.1 coordinate 36,274, forward strand.
GTCGACGATCCGGGACTGGACGTCCTCGCTGGTCGAGCGCTCGGCGAGGAACAGCACCGTCTCGCCGGTGCGCAGCCGGGGCAGTTCGCGCGGGTCGAGGTCCACCGAGGTGTAGACCACCAGCGGGGTGCGGTGCAGCCGGTCGTTGGCGCGCAGCCAGTCCAGCAGGCCGACCCGGCGGCGGCGGATCTGCAGCAGGTCCATCACCACCAGGTTGGGCTGCACGCTGCTGGCCCGGGCCACCGCGTCGTTCTCGTCCACCGCGTGTTCGACGTGCATGCCGCGCCGTTCCAGGCTGCTGATCATGGCGGCGGCGATGTCCGGGTCTCCCTCGACCAGCAGCACTCGGGGGGCGTGGTGCTCGCCGTCGCGCGGGGCGAGGGCACGCAGCAGGACGGCCGGGTCGGCCCCGTACGCGGCGTCCCGGGTGGCCTGGCCGAGGCCGGCGGTGACCAGCACCGGGACCCTGCGGTTGAGCGCCGCGGTGCGCAGCGACTGGAGTGCGGTGCGGGTGATCGGGCCGGTCAGCGGGTCGACGAAGAGGGCGGCGGGGAAGCCGGGGACCTGGGCGTCCACCTCCTCGCGGGAGCGCACGATCACCGGCAGGTAGCCGCGCGCCTGGAGGGCCTGCTTGGTGGCGGGGTCGGGCTCCGGCCAGACCAGCAGCCGGCGGGTGTTGGCGAGTTCGCCGGTCGGGGCCGGCGCCTGCTCGGGGCCGGGCCGCTCCTCGGCGGCGGGCAGCGCGGCCCGGGCGGGCGGCAGCGCGGCACGGGCGCCGTCGGCCGGGACGGGCTGCTGCGGAGCGGTGGCGGGCACCGGTCCCAGCGGACGCGGCGGGGCGAGCTCGCCCAGGCCGGTGCCGACCGGTCGCGGGCCGGACGGCTCCTCGGCGGTGGGCAGCGCGGCCCGGGCCGGTGCCAGCGCGGTGCCGGGGGCGGACTGCTGGGCCTGGCCGGCCTGGTCGGCCTGGTCGGCCGGACCGGAGGCGTTCACCAGGGCGTCCGGGCCGGGCCCCGGGGGGACGGCCAGCCGGCGGCGGCGCCCGGTCGGCGCGGTGGCGGTCGGTTCGGGCAGCGCGGGCGGCGGGCCGACCGGCAGGGCGTGTTCCAGACCGGGGTAGACCGGGGTGTCGGCCGCGCCGGGCAGGGCGAAGCCGCCGGGGGCCTCCTCGGTCGAGGGCAGCGCGCGGCGGCGCCGGTGCTTGGTCTCGCCCTGGGCCTGCTCCTGGCCGGCCTCGGCGGTCGGGGTGCCGCCGGGCGGGGTCCCGTCCTGGGCGGCGGGCGCGGGCGCCGGGCCGAGTGCGAGCGGTTCGCGGCCGGAGCGGTTCGGCTGCGCCCGGTGGCCCTCGACGGGCACGGCGTAGGCGGGGCCGGAGCGGCCGTCGTCCTTGCCCCACGGGTCGCTCTGGGCGCCGTCCGGTCCGGCCAGGCCCTGGCGGCCGTACGCGGGGTCGTTGCCGGTGCCGTTCCACTGCTCGGGGACGGCCCGTTCGACCCGGGCGGGGGCGTTCGGCCACTGCTCGGCCGGGGTGCCGGCGGCGCCGGGCACGGCGGGGGCTTCGGCCGCCGGGCGGCCCCGGCGGCCGCGCCGCTCGGCGGGCGGCTCCTCGGCGGGCGCCTGCTCCGTTGCGGATGCCGCGGCGGCCGCGGGGTCCGAGACGGCCGCGGGGGCCGAGGGGACCACGGAGGCGGCAGCCGTCGCGGGGGCCGGGGAAGCGTCGGGGGCCGCGACCGCGGAGGTGGCGGCGGTGGCTTCGGCCGTCTCGGGGCCGGGCCGCTCGCCGGCCGTCGCGGTCTCGGCGTTCTCACCGCTGCTGGGCAGCTGCGGGATGCCCGGAAGCTCGGGCAGGACGGCGCTGTCGCTCTCCTTGGGCCGGTCGGAGCGGCCCTCGGCGGCGGCGCGCTCGGCGGCGGCCTTGGCGGCGACCGGGTCCAGCGGCAGTTCGACGACGTACGTGGTGCCGGTCTTGCCGGGCAGCTCGTGCGGCTGGAGCACACCGCCGTGCCGCTCGACCACCGTGCGGGCTATCGGCAGGTGGACGGGGCTGCCGCCGACGCCGGGGCCGCGGATCTCGACCCGGGCGACCTCACCGCGCTGGGCGGAGGCCAGCACGACGGTCGGCGGCTCGGGGGCGGGCGGCAGCGCGGGCGCGGCGGCGCCGTTCAGCCCGGGCACGGCCAGACCGGGGGAGGGGGCGGCGGGGGCGTCCAGCGCCAGTCCGATGCCGCTGACGTCGGCGACCAGGTGGGCCAGCGCCTGGGCCAGCCGCCGCTCGTCGGCGATCACCTCGACCGCGGCGGCGTGCACCGAGAACCGGACCCGGCCGGGGCCGACCAGTTCGCCGGCCTCCTCGACGGCCCGGCGGACCACCGTGTCCAGACCCACCGGCACCCGGGCCGCGGTCTTCCGCCCGTCCTTGCCGTCCTTGGGGTCCTTGCCCTCCTTGCCGGCCTTGGGCTCCTTGCCGTCCTTGGCCTCGGAGCCGCCGGACTCGCCGGCCTCGCAGCGCTGGTGGTCGAGCACCCCGTCGATCAGCTTCCCGAACCGGCGGCACTCGGCGGCCAGCCGGCGCAGCGTCCAGTTCGCCTCCGGCCAGAGCTGGCCGGCCGGGTCGGCGGCGAGGGCGTCGAGCCGCTGGTTCAGCGCGTTCAGCGCGCCGCCCAGCTCGCTCTCCAGGACGGCGGTGAGGTGCTCGTTGCGGGCGACCAGGGCGAGTTCGCGGCTGCGGTCGGTGAAGGTCATCACCGCGCCGACCAGCTGGTCGCCGTCCCGGACGGGGGCGGTGGTGAGGTCGACGGTGACGGGCCGGCCGTCCTTGCGCCACAGCACGGTGCCGCGCACCCGGTGCTTGCGCCCGGAGGTCAGGGTGTCCAGCAGCGCCGACTCCTCCAGCGCCAGCGGGGTGCCGTCGGCCCGGGAGTGCTGGATCAGCGGGTGCAGTTCGCGCCCGCCCAGCTCGCTCGCCCGGTACTCCAGGATGTGCGCGGCGGCCGGGTTGACCAGCACGCAGCGGCCTTCGAGGTCCACGCCGAGCACGCCCTCGGCGGCGGCGCGCAGGATCATCTCGGTCTGCTTGTGCTGGCGGCGCAGTTCGGCCTCGACGCCCAGCCGGCCGGAGAGGTCGCGGACCAGCAGCAGGAGCAGGTCGGAGGAGGAGGGCGAGTTCTCCCGGTACGAGTCGTACGGGGAACGCGCGTAGCCGCGGCCGTCGCCGTCGTCGGCGAAGTCGTTGCCGGAGACCTCGACCGGGAAGGTGGTGCCGTCGGTGCGGTGGGCGGTCATCCGGACCGGGCGGTCCGGGGCGTCGCCGTCACGGTTGGCCGGGCGCATCGAGCCGGGGATCCGGCTGGGGTCGAACTCGGGGAGCAGGCCCAGTACGCCCATGCCGACCAGCGAGGTGCCCGGTGCCTGCAACGCCTGGACCGCCGCGCTGTTGGCGTCCACGACGGTGCCGTTGCTGTTCACCAGCAACAACGCGTCGGGCAGGGCGTCGAGTATGGCGGCGAGGCGAGCAGCGCCTCGGATCGGCCTGCTGCTCACGTCGACAGGTCTCCTCGGCTCGGGGCAGCTCCTCCGGAGACGGCAGTATCTCATTCTTCTTTGCGGCGGGGACGACCCGCCTAGTAACGTTGGCGGTGGTTGGTGCCGAGCCCCAGGGTTGTGGCATCATCACTGACACACGGAACGGCTCCGCTCGCGCGGGGACGGTCCATGTGGGGAGGCTTCGCCTAGTCCGGTCTATGGCGCCGCACTGCTAATGCGGTTTCGGGGTTATTCCTGATCGAGGGTTCAAATCCCTCAGCCTCCGCCAGTCGGGAGCCCCCGTCGACGATCTCGTCGGCGGGGGCTCTTCGCGTTCCCGGGCGCGGTCCGGAGTGATCCGGGGCGGGCCCGGGGCGGTCGTGAGCAGCCCGGACCCCGTCCCCGGCGGGCTCCGGGGGAGGCCGGAGCGGGCCCGGCGGAGGCCCGGATCAACCGATTTCGTCCTGCGCCGCAGGTCATGTAATGTTGTCCCCGCAACGCCCCGGAGACAACGTTCACCAGGGCGAGCGCTCATAGCTCAACGGATAGAGCACTTGACTACGGATCAAGAGGTTGCAGGTTCGAATCCTGCTGAGCGCACCAAACTCCGCAAGATCGGGTTCGCCCGTTCCTTGCGCTCATAGCTCAACGGATAGAGCACTTGACTACGGATCAAGAGGTTGCAGGTTCGAATCCTGCTGAGCGCACCATCGAGAAGCCCCCGGCCACCGGCCGGGGGCTTCTCCCTTTTTCCGGGACGCCCGGCGGGTGAATCGAACAGGACCTCGCGGTGGATGGTCCCGTCCCGGAGGCCGGTGTCCGCCGGATGGGTCCGGACCTCCCGTTCCCGCGTCCGTTCGGGTGGTGTCGATTGCCGCCTAATGGATGAAATGCAGCCGTTTCGGGTACATCCCGTCCTGCCGCCCGGATGACCGCCGAACGGGTGGGACACGGCCAAAAGCACAGGTGTCGCAGTATGACCGGCTCGGGATCGTGATTCCTTTTTGTCGGATCTTGTGCAGACTGCCCACCTCCCCGGCAGCCGACCGCGAAGGAGAGCCGGATGAGCCGACAGTTTTCCCGCACGGCTGCCGCCCTGGCCGTCCTCGCGAGCGGGCTGCTGACCCTGTGGAACGCCCCGCTCTCGGCGGCCCGGCAGTCCCCCGACGTCTGGTCCGCCGAGCACCGGGCGGTGCTGCCCTCCGGGCTCTCGGTCCGGATCGATGCCGAAGCCGCCCCGGGAACGGCCGTCACCGCGGAGCCGGGCGAGCTCGCGGACCGGACCGCGACCGGCAGCGCCGCCGCCGCCCACTACACCGACGGAACGCGCCCCGGGGATTCTGCGCAGACCTTCGCCTTCGCCCCCGACCGCCCGCAGGCGGACGGCTCCTGGCACACCGTGGGAACGCTCAGGCTGGACTTCTCCCAGCCGGTCCGCAACCCCCGGCTGCACCTCAGCGGCCTGGCCGCGCTCGCCACCGGGGCCTCCGGCAGCACCAGCACGGCGGCCCGGCTGACCCTCACCGGCGGCTCACCGGCCGCCCCCTCCCTGGTCGACCGCACGGACTGGTCCGGCTGGACGGTCGACGGCAACGTCCTCGCCCCGGCGAGCCCGGACGGGGCCCTGGACGGCGATCCCGGTTCGGCGGCCGAGGGCTCGCTGGAGCTGGCCGGGACGGTCCGCACCGCGGTCTTCCGGATCGAGCAGCGCTCCGTCGCCCGGGCCGGCAGCACCACCGCCCCGCCCGCCCTGCGCCAGGCCTACACCGTCACCGTCGACGAGGGCCTCGGCACCGCGCCGCAGGACTACGGCAACGCCTCGCACGTCGTGTCCGACCTCTCCCTGGGGGCCGACGCGACCGGACCGGCGCGCACCGGAGGCACCCGCGCCGTCGAGGCCCCGGACGGCGGTCCGCTGGTCCGGCTCGACCGGGCGGCCGGCCCGCGCACCCCCTTCGCCGGCCCGCAGACCAGGCTCCAGCCCGGCCGCGGCGAGTACCGGGGCGCCGACCCGTCGCTCGCCTTCCCCACCGACGCCGCGATCGGCCGCTACTACCGGCTCACCGTGCCGGTCGCGGTCGGGGACCGGCCCGCCACCCTGGCCGGCTGGATCGACTTCGGCCACACCGGCCGGTTCGACCCCACCGGGCGGGTGCAGACCGAGATCCCGCCCGGCGCCGACACCGCCACCCTCGAATGGACCGTCCCGCCCGGCGCGGCCTCGGGCGAGACCTGGGCCCGGCTGCGGATCGGCCGCGACGGCGGACAGCTCGTCTCCTCCGGCGGGTTCGCCGACTCCGGACAGGTCACCGACCAGCTGATCCAGCTGATCGTCGGCGCCGCCCGGCCGGAGATCGCCGAACCGGTGGACGGCGCCGTCCTCGCCGACGCCCGCCCGCGGATCAGCGGCGGGGGCGCGGTGTCCGGCGCCACGGTGGAGGTCCGGGAGGGCGACACCACGCTCTGCGAGGCCAAGGCCGGGAAGGACGGCGCCTGGTCCTGCCGCCCCGGTACGGCGCTGGCCGCAGGCCCGCACGCCCTCACCCCGGTGGAGACCACCGGCGGAGGCGTGGTGCTGCGCGGCGAGCCCGTGAAGGTCGGCGTGAAGACCGTTCCGCCGGGCGCCCCCACCCTCACCGTCCCCGCGTACACCAACGACCCGGGGCTCCGGCTCGGCGGCACCGGCGAGGCGGGCAGCACCGTCTCGGTCGTCGAGCAGGGCTCGAAGGACGAGCTGTGCATCACCGGGGTGCCGGCGGACGGCCGCTGGTCCTGCCTGCCGGTGGAGAACCTGACGGACGGGAAGCACCTGCTCACCCCGGTCGCGGTCGACGTGGCCGGCAACCGGACGACCGGGACGCCGGTCGAGCTGGTCGTCGACACCGGCCTGCCGGAGCGGCCGGTGCTCACCGCGCCGGCCCCCGGGGAGACGCTGCGGGTCAGCCGCCCGAAGCTGGCCGGCCGGGCCGACCCGGACGCGAACGTGCTGGTCACCGCCCGGGCCGAGGCGGGCACGGACGCCGACCGGCGGACGGTGCTGTGCGGGGCGACGGCGGCGCTCGACGGGAGCTGGAGCTGCACGGCCAACCGGGACCTGACGGACGGGGAACACTGGCTGATCGTCACGGCAACCGACCGGGCGGGGAACGAGGTCTCGGCGGAACCGGTGAGGGTACGGGTGGACACGGCGGAGGCGGCGGAAGCGGCGCCCGTGCCGGTGGCGCCGAGCCCGTCCGGGGCGAGTCCGGCGGTGCCGAGTGTGGCGGCGCAGAGTCCGGCGGCGGCGGGTGTGGCGTTGCCGAGTCCGGCGGCGCCGGGTGTGGCGGTGCCGAGCCCGTCCGGGGCCGGTCCGACGGGTGCGGCTACGGCGGCGGCGGGCGTTCCGGCCGCTCCGACGGTGACGGCGTCCGCCGCGACGGCTTCGACTCCGGCTCCGAGCCCGACGGCCAGTTCGGTGGCGAGCTCGGCGGCCCCGAGGCCGTCGACGCCCGCCGGGCCGAGTCCGAGCGCCCCTGGCCCGGCGCCGGCCCCGTCGAGTCCGGCGGCCGCGGCGGTGCCCGCGGTGCTGCCGATCGTCGTTCCGCCGGTGGCGGCCCGGCCGGTGACGGAGAGTCCGGTGCCGGCGGGTCCGGCCACGGCGAGTGCGGTGACGACGGGTGCGGCGGCGAGTGCGCGGGCCTCGGGGCCGGCGACGGCCCCGTCGGGGTCCGGGAAGGCGGGTCCGCGGACGTCGTCTCCGGCGGCGCCCACCGTGTCCGCGGTGTCCGCCCCTTCCTCCCGGCCCGTCGCCTCGACCTCATCGACCTCCTCGGCCGGCTCCACGACCCCGCCCGCCGGTGCCGGCGCCTCGCCGGTGGCCGTCGTCGCGGCGAAGTCCGCGGTGAGGCCCGCGCCCTCGCCGACCGGACCGACCGGACCGACCGGGGCCGGCGGGTCCGCCGAGCCCGACCAGCCCGCCGAGGGCGCTGACCGCGCGGCCCGCCCGCTGGCGGCGCCGCCGGCGGAGGCCGCGCAGGACGCGTCGGGGCGGCCCGGGGAGGCCGGCTGGCGCGGTGGGCTCGCCGGAGCCCTGATGGTGCTCACCGGCCTCGGACTGATCGCCCGTCGGGTGCTCTCCCGCAGGTCAGGTGCTCCTCGGCGCTGAACCGGCGCCGAACTGTCCCGACCACCCGCTCATGTGCCTGCGCGTCAGGTCGGCTTTGGATGATTCGTCAGTAAATGTCGACACACCTCGGCTCAAATGTCGCATTTGATGACGTATGAACTTAGCCTGACCCTGGCACTGCCCGTCAGATCCGGGCCGCCCGTTGCGCGACACACCGACCCAGAGGATCCGTGCATGGACGTCACCCGCGATTCTTCGCAGCGACCCGACCACCTTCCCAAGGCGCTTCCGCCGGCCCTGCCGGAACGTTCCGCCGCCGGTTCCAGCCCGCTGGCCAGAGTCACCGCCGTCAAGGCCTTCAAGCAGGGAGGCCCGGCCGACAGCGGTCCGGCGACCACCCCGCTGGCCGTCGTCCCCAGCCCGACGCCGGCCGGGGCGGCGGACCACCGCGACCCGCTGGAGACGGCCGCCCCGGAGACGGTCGAGCTCCCGGAACCGGTGACGGCCGGGGCGCCGGCCGCCACCTCCCGGCGCCCGCCGCGCGCCGACCAGGCGCTGCGCGAGCACCGTGCCACCGCACTGCCCGGCTGGATCGCCCTGCTGGCGGTGCTGATCGGCGTGGCCGGCGCGCTGCTCGTACTGCTGCGCACCGGCGTCATCCCCCACTGGGACGCCCTGCCCGACCTGCGCAGCGGTGCCGCGCGGGAGAGCGGCCGGATGGAGGTGGACGCGCAGTGGATCGCCGCCGCGGCCGCCGCCGGCCTGCTGGTGGTGTTCGCGCTCGCCGGGCTGCTGGCCAACGCGGGCGGCGAGACCCGGGTGCTGACCCGCTGGGGCCGCTACCGGGGCACCGTCCGCCGGACCGGCCTGGTCTGGGTCAACCCGCTGCTGCGCCGCCGTCGGGTGGACGTGCGGCTGCGGCACTGGCGCAGTGAGCCGGTCAAGGTGGTGGACCGCACCGGCACGCCGATCGTGGTCCGGCTGCTGATCGTCTGGCGGGTCAAGGACACCGCGCGGGCGCTGCTGGCGATCGAGGACCACGAGGGCTACCTGCGCGAGCAGGTCCAGGCGGTGCTCACCCGCACCGCGTCCACCCTGCCCTGCGACAGCAACGCCGCGCCCGGCCCGGCACTGCGCGACGGGCAGTGGTTCGCCGACGAGATGACCAGGGCACTCGCCGCCGAGGCCGCCCCGGCCGGTCTGGAGGTCTACTCGGTGCAGCCGCTGGCCCTGGACTACGCGCCCGAGGTCGCCGAGTCGATGCGCCGGCGCCGGCTGGCCGACCTGGACGCGGGCCTGCGCACCGTCCTGGTGGACGACGCGGTGGAGGCGGCGGCGCTCGCCGTCCGCCGTCTGGAGCGGGCGACCGCGCACGAACTGGACGAGGCCGCCCGCAGCGCGCTGATGGAACAGCTGCTGGTCGCCTTCGTCGCCCCGGCCGGAGTGGCCGCTTCGGTACCGTCCCCGGCCGCCCGTGCCGGGCGGAAGGAAGGACGACCCGCATGAGGATAGCCACCGGCGCGTACGCCGAACCCGGGACCGGCCCCGACGGTGATCCCGGTCTGATCGGCTTCGAGGAGCGCCTCGGCAGCATCCCCGCGGTCGCGGGCTGCGGCTGCCCCAACTGCGTCGTCCGGCCACGCACCGCCCGCTCCGCGGCGGCGGTCGGCGGCGGCCGAATACACCGGGCCGTACGGAGCACCTGCCTGGCCACCACCGTGCTGGCGGGGGCCGGCGTCGTCGGCCTGACGGCCGGCGCCGGATCCGCGCACGCCGCCGCCGGGAAGCAGGGCTGGGACGGGTCGAAGTACTGGTTCAAGAACGGTTCCGGCGAGTGGCGTTGGACCAGCCACTACGACGTCTACGCGAGCCGCACCGGGCAGTCCGGCGGCTCGGCCGGCTCCGGCGGCCAGGCCGTCTCCAACGGCTCGGCCTCCTCCGGCGGGATGCGCCAGGGCTGGGACGGATCGAAGTACTGGTTCAAGAACGGCTCCGGCGAGTGGCGTTGGACCAGCCACTACGACGTCTACGCCAGCCGCACCGGGCAGTCCGGCGGGGGTTCCGCCCCGGCTCCCGCGCAGCCCGCACCCCCCGCGAGCCGTCCGTCGGCGAACTCCGCACCGGCCTCCGGGACCATGGAGTCGGCCATCGGCTACGCGCTCGCCCAGCTGGGCAAGCCCTACGTCTGGGGCGGCAACGGGCCGTCCGGCTACGACTGTTCGGGGCTGGTCCAGCAGGCCTACCGGCGCGCGGGGATCAGCCTGCCGCGGGTGGCCGACGACCAGTACGCGGCGACCACGCCGATCAGCGCCGGGCAACTGCGCCGCGGCGACCTGGTGTTCTGGTCCGACAGCGGCCGGGCCTCGGGCATCCACCACGTGGGGATCTACCTGGGCGGCGGCAAGTTCGTGGAGGCGCCGCGGCCGGGCACGACCGTCCGGATCTCGACCCTCAGCCAGGGCTACTACCCGACCCACTTCGGGCGGCCGTGACCACCGAGCGGTAGCCACCGTGCCGCAGCCGCCGTGCCGCAGCCGCCGGCCCCGGCCCCGGCCGCGAGCCGATCCGGGCCCCCGGGAGCAAGCCGCTGCCGGGGGCCCGTTCCGTGCGACCGGGGCCGTCACGGCGCCGGTCGGGCGGCTCAGACGGAGGCGGCGTCCAGCAGGGCGGTCTGCTCCGGGGTGAGCTCCAGGGCGACGCCGGCCAGCAGCGGAGGGAGCTGCTCGACGGTGCGGGCGCTGGCGATCGGGGCGGCGACCGTCGGGCGGGCGGCGAGCCAGGCCAGGGCGACCGAGGCGGGCTCCACCCCCTGCTCGGCGGCGACGGTGTCCAGCGCCTCCAGCACCTTGGGCCCGCGCGGGTCGGCCAGGTAGCGGGCGGCGCCCTCGGCCCGGGCGCTGTCCACGGCGTCCGCGCCCGGGCGGTACTTGCCGGTCAGGAACCCGGAGGCCAGCGCGTAGTAGGGGACGGTGGCCAGGCCGTGCTCGGCGGCGGCGTCGGCCAGCGGGCCCTCGAACCTGCCGCGCTCGACCAGGTTGTAGTGCGGCTGGACGGCGACGTACTTCGTGAGGCCCTCGCGCTCGGCGAAGGACAGCGCCTCGGAGAGCCGCTCGGCGGAGACGTTGGAGGCGGCGACCGCCCGGACCTTGCCCTCGCGGACCAGCTCGTCCAGTGCGGTGACGAACTCCTCGACCGGGGTGTCGTCGTCCCGGTGGGTGTAGTAGAGGTCGATCCGCTCGATGCCCAGGCGGCGCAGGGAGTCCTCGGCCGCGGCCTTGATGGTGGCGGCGCCCAGACCGTTGCGCTCGGCGAGCATGCCGACCTTGGTGGCGACCACCATGGAGTCGCGGTTGCCGCGGCTGCGCAGCCAGTTGCCGATGACGGTCTCGGACTCGCCGCCGCTGTTGCCCGGGAGCCAGGAGGAGTAGACGTCCGCGGTGTCGAGGAAGTTGCCGCCGGCCGCCGCGTAGGCGTCCAGGACGGCGAACGACTGCCGTTCGTCGGCCGTCCAGCCGAAGACGTTGCCGCCGAGGGCGAGCGGGAAGACGGACAGGTCGGAGGTGCCGAGGCTCACCCGGCTGTGGTTTCCGGTCATGGTCCCAGTCAACCCGACTGCGGGACGGGGCATTCCGGGGGCCGGGAGGTCTTCATGGGGTCGTCGTACCGCCGTCGCACGTGGGGGTGGTGTGTTCCTCGCGACGGGGGTCCGGGGTGTGCCCGAGGTGGGCCGATTCGTTAGAGTCCCTGCCATGGCTGACAACGACTACGACCCCGCCGGCAGCACCCAGATGTTCCGGGCGTTCGTCGACGAGACCCCCGCGCCCCAGGCCCCGGGCAACGTTTCCACCTACGGCAGCAGCAAGAGCGGCAGCCGCACCGGCGTGATCGCGCTGATCGCCGTCGTCGCACTGGTCGTCCTGGGCGGCGTCGTCTGGCTGGCGGTCAAGTGACCCTCGCGCGGGTGGCCCTCGTCCGGGCCACCCGCGCGACGGGAGTGGAACACCTCAGCAGGGCTTGCGCCAGGCGTTCAGTTCCAGCTTCTTGCGCATCGAACTGAAGCCCAGCGACTTGGCCTTGCCGCAGAACTGGTCCGTGTCGAGCTTGTACTCGACGTGGAACACGGCCTTGCCCGCCTTGACGAAGGGCGCGACCCGGTCGCACTCGTCGAACTGCGCGCACTCCTCGTTGACCGCGAAGTCGAAGTCCCCGAGCAGCGCCGGGATCTGGTCCAGGTCGTTCTTCAGACCGATGGCCAGGCCGCGTTCGTGGGCGAGCTGTGCCAGCATCCGGTTGTACCTGAGCTGGTCGTCCGCGGTCAGCGGGAAGCCGCTGTTCTGGTTGTAGGCCTCGATGGTGTCCGGTTCGACGGCGTCGAAGCCCTTGCTCCGGCACATGTCGAAGCGGGCGGCCATCAGCGGCCGCAGCTGGTCGAGCTTGCGGATGTCGAACCACTTCTCGCCCTTCCAGCCGGTGTCCGAGCCCTGGAGGGACTTGGCGAAGGCGGCGGAGTCGGGGCGGAAGTCCTCCCAGGAGCCGGCGTTGATGTAGCAGATCACCTTGCGGCCCTTGGCGTGCAGCGCGGCCACCACCGAGGCGTCGTTCTCGAAGCCGTCGATGTCGTAGACCGGGACGTCCACCGACTGGTCCACGCCGCCGCCGAGCTGCCACTGCCAGGCCAGGCCCGGGGTGGGCTGCCAGCGGGCGCCGGCCGGCGGCGGTGCCGGGTTGCCCGGCGGGGTGCCGGTGCCCGGCGGGGTGGCGGGCGGCGGGCCGCCGCCGGGGGTGCCCGGGGCCGGGGCCGTGGTGCCCGGGGTGGTGGGTGCGGGGGCCGGGGTGTCCGGGGCCGCGGTGGTCGGGTCGGGGGTGCCGGGGGTGCTCGGCGCGGTGGCCGCGGGGGAGGCGCTCGGGGTGCCGTCGGCCTGGTCCTGGTCGTCCTCCGATCCCGAGCTGCTGCACGAACTGACCAGCAGGGCGGTGGCGGTGGCGAGGGCCAGGGCGGCCGGTAGTAGCCGGTTGCGGCTGTTCACGGTAGTCGGACTCCGGATCGGGTCAGGTCAGTTCAGCGGCGTTCAGGCCGTACGGCAGGGTGCGCCAGGGGTTCTCCCCGGCTCCCGGTACGGCGCAGCCGACGCCGGCTCGCCGGGCGGCGATCAGGGCGGCGGCGTCCTGGGCGTGCTCGGTGGGGACGTCGTAGACCAGGTGGCAGAAGCGGGAGGCCGCGTGCCGGCCGGTCCACAGCGGCAGTGTCATGGCGCGGTAGGCGTCCCAGTCGCCCTCGAAGGTGACCAGCAGGTCGGCCAGGCCGACCTCGGCGTAGCCCGGGTCCGGGTGCTCGCCGTGGCCGAACACCACGGTGCCGCAGCCGGCCGCGCGGGCGGCCGTGGCCAGCCGCCGGTAGTGCGCCAGCGCGCCCGGGTGGGTGGTGACCTGGTCGAGGTAGACGCCGGTGATGCCGTGTCGCTGACGGTACGTCAGGATGTCGGCCACCACGGCCGCGTGCGGTCGGCGGCCGTAGTCGGTGTCGGTGTAGCCGACCAACGGCAGCCCGGCGGCGCGGAGTTCGTCGGCGGCCTCGGTGAAGACGTGGTCGGGGACCTCCCCCGGGCCGTCGGCGAGGTTGAGCACGACGGCGGCGATCCGGGCGGGGTCGGCGGCGGCGACCGCCTGCCAGGCCGCCGGGTCCACCGCGGGGTGGACGTACAGCGGCACCAGCAGGCGGCCGTCGGGGGTCTGCCCGGCGATCATGCGACCACCGGGTCGGGGGTGGGCCCGGCGGTGCCGAGCCACAGGTCGCGCAGGGTGTCGACGAGGTCCGTCTCCGGTCGCCAGCCGAGCTCCCGGGCGGCGGCCGACACGTCGGCCTGCTGCCAGGAGACCGCGGCCGAGCGCTCGGAGCCCGCCCCGCTCTCGTCGATCCGGCCGGTGAAGCCGGCCGCGGCGACCAACCCGTCGGCGATCGCCCGGACCTGCCGGGCGTGCCCGGAGGCCAGGTTGAGCACCCGGGGGAGCGGACGGTCGGCGGTGACGGCCAGGCCGACCGCCTTCGCCACGTCCCGGGCGTCGACGAAGTCACGGTAGGCCGAGAGGTCGCCGACCGTGATCACGCCGTCGGCGCCCTCGGGCGCCACCCGGCGCAGCTCGCCGGCCAGCCGGCCGGGCAACGAGCCCGCCGGGGCACCGGGGCCGACCGGGTTGAACACCCGCAGCACCACGGCGTCCAGCGGCGAGCCGGCCACCGCGAGGGAGCCGGCCAGCTTGGTCGCGCCGTACACGCCGACCGGGCGGGCGTCGGCGTCCTCGGCCAGGGATTCGCCCTGTCCGCAGACGCCGTACTCGCCGGCCGAACCGATGTGCACCAGACGGGCCTTCGGGGCGCCGAGGGAGAGCGCCTCGCAGAGCACCGCCGGGCCGCGGGCGTTCACCTCGGCGAGCTTGACCGCGCTGCCGGCCACCGCGCCGGCGAAGTTGACCACCGCGTCCGGGGCCAGCGCGGACAGTTCCTCGCCGAGCGGGCCGGCCTGGGCGGTGGCCAGGTCCAGCCGGAGGTCGTGGGCGGGCCGCCGGCCCGCGGTCAGCACGGTGGCACCGGGCAGTGACCGCAGGACGGCGGTGGCGTGACGGCCGAGGAAGCCGTCGCCGCCGAGGAGCAGGATTCTCACGCGGCCCGTCCGTCGCTCTCCACGCCCGCGGTGGCGGGCTCGGCGGGCTGGTCGTCCGGGGCGGTGCGGGCGGCCGGGATCGGCAGCTCCGCGACGGCCGGTGTGGTGCCGGTCGACTCGAAGGGCATCAGGACCGGGCGGATGGTGGAGAACTCGGCGTTGGCCCGGTCGTAGTCGTCGGGCCGGCCGATGTCCAGCCAGTAGCCGCCGAACTCGTAGGCGGAGGGCGGGGTGCCGGCGGCCAGCAGGTCCAGCACCAGCTCGTCGAAGCCCAGTGGCAGGCCGGGGGTGTACTTGGCGAGCGCCGAGCGGGAGACGCCGTACACGCCCATCGAGACGCGGTAGTCGATGCTGGGCTTCTCCTGGAAGCCGGTGATGGTGCCCTCGGAGGCGGTCAGCACGCCGAAGTCGATCTTGACCTGGCGGGCGTAGGTGGCGATGGTCAGCGGCGCGCCGGACGCCTCGTGGTGCTTGAGCACCCCGGCGAAGTCCAGGTCGGTCAGGATGTCGCCGTTCATCACCAGGAAGTGCTCGGGCAGGCGCTCCTGCATCGTGAGCAGCGGGCCCATGGTGCCCAGCGGACTGTCCTCCACGGCGTAGCCGACCCGGAGACCCCACTGGGAGCCGTTGCCGACGTAGGCGCGGATGATGTGGCCGAGGTGGCCGATGGCAAGGGTGACGCTCTGGAAGCCCGCGGCGGCGAGCTGGCGCATCACGATCTCCAGGATCGCGTGCTGGTCGCCGATCGGAACGAGCGGCTTGGGAAGCGCGGTGGTGTACGGGCGGAGACGGACGCCCTTACCGCCGGCCAGGATCACTGCGTGCATGGTGATTCCCCCACGGAAAGGATGTGCAGGACACGAACCTTGAGTACCAGGACGAGCAAGATCGGGTGCGGCGGGTCAGACGTTGTAGATGTCGGTCTTGTAGCGGGCCAGGTTGGCCGGGTCGCGGAAGAACTCGATGGTCTGCTCCAGGCCCTGCTCCAGGCTGAAGGCCGGGGCCCAGCCGGTGGCCTCGCGCAGCCGGGTCGCGTCCGCGACCAGGCGCATGACCTCGGAGTTGGTCGGACGGATGCGCTGCTCGTCCTCCTTCACCAACAGGTCCACGCCCATCAGCTTGCCGACCAGGGTGACCAGGTCGCCGACCGAGATCTCGCCGCCGGTGCCGGCGTTGAAGGTCCGGCCGACCACCGCGTCGGCGGGCGCGGTGCCCACCGTGCGGAAGGCGTTGGCGGTGTCCTTGACGAACATGAAGTCGCGGGTCGGGCGGAGGTCGCCGAGGGTGATCTCGGTCTGGCCGGCCGCGACCTGGGCGATCACGGTCGGGATGACGGCGCGCATCGACTGGCGCGGGCCGAAGGTGTTGAACGGGCGCAGGGTGACGACCGGGGTCTCGAAGCTGGCGTGGTAGCTGTCGGCCAGCCGGTCCCCGCCCGCCTTGGAGGCGGCGTACGGGGACTGGGTGTTGATCGGGTGGTCCTCGGTGATCGGCACGGTCTGCGCGGTGCCGTAGGTCTCGCTGGTGGAGGTGTGCACCAGGCGGGGGATCTCCAGGTGCCGCACCGCCTCCAGCACGTTCAGGGTGCCGGTGACGTTGGTGTCCACGTACGAGTGGGGGGCGCGGTAGGAGTACGGGATCGCGATCAGGGCGGCCAGGTGGTAGACCGCCTCGGTGCCCTTGACCAGGCCGTTGACCGAGCCCGGGTCCCGGACGTCGCCGAGGACGATCTCGACCGAGTCCAGCACCTCCTCGGACAGGGTCTCCAGCCAGCCGAAGGACGAGAAGGAGTTGTACTGGACCATCGCGCGGACGTGGTGCCCGTCGGCGACCAGGGTCTCGACGAGGTGGGAGCCGATGAAGCCCTCGGCTCCGGTAACCGCGACGCTGCTCATGCGGATTTTCGCTTTCTCGATCTGCCGGGGCGGCCGGTGTCTCTGCGGTGACCGGCCGCCGTTGGCCCGATGGGTGTCTCAGGTGGAGCGGGTACGGCGGTGCACGCGAAAGGAGGCGTGCGGGATATTCGATGTGTACAGCGGTGCTGGATGGTGCGTGTTCAGCGGTGCTGGGTGGTGCGGCCGAGCGCGGGCCCGGCCAGTGCGGTGAGGACGACGGCGGCCGACCCGCAGCCGAACAGCTGCAGGACGATCGGGTCCGCACCTGCCAGCAGCCCGGCGCTCTCGGCGACCGCGGCGGCCAGACAGACGAGGGCGGTGCTCCAGCTGAACCCGAAGGCGTTCAGCAGCAGCGCCAGCCAGAGCGAGCCGCCGAGGAGCAGCATCGCGCCGAGCTGCGGCACACCGAGCGCGGGGGCGCCGGGCCACAGCAGGGTCGCGGCGGCGTCCAGCGCGGCCACGGTGGTGAGGTAGATGAACAGGCAGCCGAGCAGGATCGCGCCGGTGCGGCGGGAGAACTGGCCGCTGGTGTGGCTGGTGCGCAGCGCGGCCACCGCCAGCGCCCGGTAGCGGAAGAGCAGCCACTCGGCGAGGCCCAGGCTGAGCGTCAGCGCGATCATGGCCGGCCCGGTCGGGGTGGTCGACGTCGTCTGCGCGGGGTGCCCGCCGGTCTGCACGGCCTCGTGGATGGTCCCGCCGAGGCCGGCGATCAGCGTGAGCGCGCCGCAGGCCAGACCGAACAGCAGGTGCGGGACCTCCTGGCGGACCGGCAGCTTCAGCTCGACGGACTCCCGTTCGCCGCCGCGGATGCAGACCAGCAGCTCCCGGACGGCCAGTCCGACCGCCAGCGCCAGCGAGGCGAGCAGCACGATCGTGCGGACCAGCTGCGGGACGTCCGCGGCCAGCACCACGCCCGCGCCGACCGAGGCCGGGGCCAGCGCCAGCAGCAGGAACTTCTCCCGCCCGAGCACCAGCAGCACGGTGGCCGCGCCCAGGTAGCAGGACTGCCCGGCCGCGAAGCACAACGCCCCGAGCGGGCCGCCGACCACGTACGCGGCGGCGGCCGCGACCAGCGCGCCGACCGGAGCCCCGACGGCCAGGCAGAGCGCGGCCTCGCGGCGGCGCAGCCGGCCCAGCCAGCGGTAGGAGCGGTGCGCCAGCGCCTGGTTGAAACCCCAGCTGACCAGCGTGGCGACGGACAGCGCGAGCATGCCCGAGGGCAGACCGAAGCGCATCCGGGTGGTCGCGAACAGGTTGGCGCCGAGCAGGTAGCCGAGCCCGGGCAGGGCGAACACCAGGCCGCGCACCACGCAGCGCCAGGGGTCGGCCCGCCACGGGTTGGCGAACTCGGAGCTCGGGCCGGGGTAGCGGCGCTCGACCTTCTCGAACAGCTCCTCGGCGACGGTGAACGCGTCGGGGCGGCCGTACAGCAGGGCGGCCTGCTCGTCCGAGAGGCCGTCGGACTCCAGGAAGGCCGCGATCTCGTAGGGGTGGACGGCGTCGGCGCAGACGTCGCGCAGGCGCTCGGCGAGCTCGTCCAGCGGGTCCGCGGAGAGGTAGAGCGAGTCCTCCGGCTCCGGCTCCGGCTCCGGCAGGGCGGGGCGGCGGCGCTTGAGCGGCAGGGTGCGCAGCTGCATGGTGTGCTCGGGACCGGCCTCGTCCGGCACCAGGCGCAGGGGACCGCTCATGCCCCCACCTCGCCGTGCTCGGCGGCCGCTTCGCGGGACGCGCGCCTGTTCATGGTTCGCTCTCTGCGCTCGCTCACGCCCCCACCTCGCTCGGCTCGGGGCGGGCGGCGGCCAGCTGCTGGTCCCAGTCGGGGCTGGGGACCCGGTCGGCCACGGCGACGACGCCGCCGGGCATCCAGCGGGCGGTGCCCAGGAGTTCGGTGTAGATGCCGCGGAAGCCGTCGATGTTCTGGCGGAGGGTGAACTGCTCGATCACCCGCAGCCGGGCGCCCTCGCCGAGCCGGGCGCGCCGTTCGGCGTCGCGCAGCAGCTCGATCGCGGCGGCCGCCATCGGCTCGGGTTCGCGCGGCGGGACGACCAGTCCGGTGTCGCCGACGGCCTCGCGCACGCCGCCGACGTCGGTGGAGACGGTCGCGCGGCCGCAGGACATCGCCTCGATCAGGGTGAACGGGAAGCCCTCGCTGATGCTGGACAGCATGACCACGTTGCCCGCCGCGTACGCGTCGGTGATGTCGGCGACGCGGCCCTCGAAGGCCACCGACTCGGCTATGCCGAGCTCGGCGGCCAGGGCTATGCAGCCGTCCCGGTACGCCTCGCCGCCCTTGGGAGTGCCGCCGAAGAGCCGCAGCCGCGCTTCGGGGATCTCCTTCCGGACGATGGCGAAGGCCCGGATCAGGGTCTCCAGGTCCTTGATCGGGTCGACCCGGCCGGCCCAGCTGAGGGTCGGCGTCTCGGGTTCGGGGCCGGCGGGCGGGAAGGCCGCCGGGTCCACCCCGTTGTAGACGGTGCGGATGTGCGAGGACGGCGTGCCGCCGCGCTCCTCCCAGCGCCGGTTGTACCGGTTGCCGGGGGTGACCAGGGCGGCCTGCCGGTAGCTCTCCTCGGCGAGCATCCGGTAGAAGCCGAGCAGCAGCGCCTTGACCGGCCAGCGGTAGGGGCCCGTGCGGTAGCCGAGGTAGCGCTCGCGCAGGTAGATGCCGTGCTCGGTCAGCAGAAACGGTACGCCGTACTGCTGGGCGGCGATCAGCCCCGGCAGGGTGGCGAGCCCGCCGCTGGCCGCGTGCGCGACGCCGTCCTTGGGCGGCTCGACCGAGAGCGGCCGCAGGGCGTGCTCCAGCAGGTCGGTGGCGTTCAGGGCGTCGTGCAGGGTGGGCCGCGAGACCGCGGTCGGCAGGTAGTCGCGGGTCCAGACGTGCTGGAGGGTGCGCAGCGCCCGCTCGCTGCGCAGCGCCGGGCTGAGCACCCCGTGCCGGGCGAGGTCGGCGAAGTTGTACAGCTCGGTGCCGAAGTGGGTGGTGTAGACCGGGTCGAGGATGGAGTGCAGGAAGCGCTCGTACGCGTTGAGGAAACGCCGCATCTCCTTGCCGCGGGGCGGACGGCCCTCCGAGGCCGGTCCCCACAGCGGGGCGGTGGTGACCGACCGCACGTTGGCGGGCAGCTCCCAGGCCAGTGGTTCGTGCCCGGTTCCGGTGACGGCGATGACGTCGAACTCGACGTCCGGCATGCCCTGGACGAGCTGGTCGCACCAGACGCTCACGCCGCCGTGCTGGTGCGGATACGTCCCCTCGGTGAGCAGGGTGACGCGCATTCCTGTCCCCCCTCCTGTTCTTGCGTCGGTTCCGGCCTGGATGACCGGAACGGGAGCCGTGGCGGGGCCGGGCCGGGCGAC
Organism: Kitasatospora sp. NPDC002543; assembly: GCF_053594915.1. NCBI lineage: Bacteria > Bacillati > Actinomycetota > Actinomycetes > Kitasatosporales > Streptomycetaceae > Kitasatospora > Kitasatospora sp. NPDC002543. The sequence continues at coordinate 55,812 of NZ_JBSFWR010000004.1, forward strand.
CGGCCCGACCCCGCCGGCGGCGGTGGTACCGGTTACCGGTTGCCGGAGCGTCCGGTGGTGCTGCTCGGCGTGGCCGTCCCCCCAGAGGCCTTGCCGTTCTTCTTCGCGGCCGTGTCGCCCTGGTGGCCGTCGCCGCCCCGACCGATGTTGCCAGCGGCGACATCCTTGCCGGGCACCGGGGTTCCACTACCCGGGACCAGGGACGGAGCGGGCTTGCGGGTGGTGTCGCTCGGGCCCACCGGGACCGGGGTGGCGACACCCTGCGGCACGACCTTCTTGTCCGCCGGCGCGGGCGCCGGGACGGACTTGGCCGCGACGCTCGGCGCGACGGCGGCCGGGGCGGCCGGCGCGGACGGCAGCTGCAGGGTGACGCTGCTCTGCAGCGCGCCCGGGGACACCCAACCCGAGAGGCTACCGGCGTAGGACGAACCGAACCCGCCCGTTCCGATGGCCAGCTTCTGAGCAGTTCCGGTCGGCATGGTGGCCTGGATCTGAACGCCGGCCGGCGCGTTGACGGTGACGGTGCCGCCGATCCGGTAGGCGGTGACCTGGCCGGAGGCGAGGGCGTTGTTCCAGGCCGCGCGGCGCTGGAACTCCTGGCCGATCTCGCGCTGGCTCAGGTTCACGATCGGGGCGCTGTCCGCGTGCAGCGAGCGGTAGGTGCCGAGGATCTTCTCCAGCACCGGGTACAGGATGCGGTCCTCGGACAGGTTCGACTGGTGCACGAAGTGCGGGCGCGGGTCGTTGTTCAGCACGTGGCCGAGGTCGATCCGGGCCTCCAGCGGCACGATGTACGACTGGTAGCCGGTGTTGACGTCCAGCGGCTGGGACAGGCAGGTGGAGTTGGCGTTGTTCTCACAGACGCCGCTGCCGCCGTTGGCCTTGCTGGTGTAGATCCAGTTGTACTCGTCGGCCTCCTCCTTCGCCGTGCCGGCGTTGTAGAAGACGTTCATCGGGTACCGCGGCACGGTCAGCACGGACGAGCCGACGGCGCGCTGGCCGGTCTCCCGGGAGGCGTCGCTGGCGGTGAACTTGATGCCGTTGGCGACCAGCGCCGGCGCCAGGTTCGGGTTGTCGCTCGTCTCCTGCGGCGCGGTCAGCAGCCCGGAGTGCTCACCGGTGACCAGGGTCTGCGGGTCGACCTGGAGGCCGTTCGCGGCGGCCCAGTCGAAGTTGTTCTTGATCTGGCCGGAGATGGTGCTCTGGTCGACCCAGACGGTGGCGCCCGCGGTGTTCTTGGTGCAGACCCACGGCACCACGGTGACGTTCTGCTCGCAGCCCAGGTACGGGTGGGTGTAGGTGTGGTTGACCCACCGGTAGCTGGTCTGGTCGGCGATCATCTGGTTCGCCGTCGGGTCCACCGTGGTCTGGTGGTCGGCCTTCCAGTCCTCGCTGCCGCCACCGTTGAACACCATGTCCAGGGTGAAGTTGTTGGCGGTCTGCCACTGCTTGAGGTGGTTGGCGTCGTCGACCGTCATCCGGATCGGGCTGGCGGTGTCCGGGGTGCCGGGCGGGCAGGTGACGTCGCCGGGGGTGCACTTGAGCACGGTGTCCCAGCGGTCGTCGGCCAGGAAGACGTCGTCCACGTGGGTGGCGAAGTAGTTGCGGTCGTAGCCGAGGTGGACGCCCTGGGTGAGCCAGTCGACCATGCCGCGGGCCAGCAGGCGGTACTGCTGCTGGTACTGGTTGTAGACGAACGTGACGACCAGTTCCTTGCGGCCGTCGTGGGTGTACTCGCCGACCAGGGAACCACGGGCGGTCGTGCTGGGTATCGGCGCGTCGACCAGCGGAACGAACGAGGCGCCGGCCGGCAGGCTGGCGAGCGGAGTGGCCAGGTAGCCGTAGCTCTCGCTGACGTTCGGGTCGTTGTCCTCGAACGGGACGCTGCCCTTGAGGTACCCGAACGGGCCCGAAGTTCCGGCCGCGGTGGTGGCGCCCTGGAATCCGTCGAGAGTGCCCACGAATCCGGGATTCTGGGCGTAGTTCAGGCCGACTCCGGGGTTGGCCCACGTGTAGGCGTCGATCTGGCGGACGCTGAATGCGGCTTCGTACGTCGCGATCGCCGTCATCTCGGCGGCACTGTTGGGGAAGGGGTTTTCGTTGGGCAGCACGATGCCCTGGAACTTCCCCCGGGGCAGGCCGTTCACCGTGTCGCTCAGGAAAGCCGAGTTGATGACGGGGCGGTTGGGGTCGTTGAGGCTGACGACCTTGTAGGGCGTGCCCTGGCTCTTCAGCTCGGCGGTGATGGCAGCGACGGACGGGCCTCCGTCGTCGACGACCAGGACGGTGAGGTCGATCCTGGGCGGCGTGGTGTCGGCGTGGGCCAGGGTGGTCTGCAAGCCGCTGGCCAGCAGGACTGCCGCCGCGCACGCGGCGACTCTTCGGGTCGCTCGACCCATGGTGATCCTCCCCTTGGTGCAGACGTCGCGCTGCTCGGCGCTCGCCTGCCGTGTAGCTGTTCGCGGGCAGCAGGCTGCCCGGGCCCATCCTGGTCGAGGGACGCCGGTGCGGGGGACCAATTGGGCGAGAGTGCAGCGAACCTGTTACCAACGTTCATGGTGAGGCCATGAAGGCGCTGATTGTGACCGGAACCGTACCGGCGGCGCAAATAATGAATTGAAAATGAAAAACCGGAAGCTGAGTGCTACGCGCGGTTACCGACGGTGGGGCCCAGTGGGGCGGGCGGGACACCTGCACTGTCGCCGTTGCGCATGACACTCTTGCACATCTCGCCGCCCCGTTGGGCAGGTTCATGCAATATCGGGCGCCGCTGTGCCATGTGACAGTCCGAATATGCAATGGAGGTGCTCACGTGGTCGATCAGCATAGCGAGTCCGGGGGATTCCCGAGCGTACGGAATGCGTCACCGGAGCCACGCGGAACGCCGCTGGTCGGACGTGGCCTCGGATTGCGCGGCGCGCCGAATGCCCGGGATCCGGTCGGGCGCCGGGCAGTTGACGGGCGGATTTTCCGGCGCGGGGTGGCCCTGCGCGGTGATGGCCTGAACCATGTCACCGCCGCCGCCGCCGCCGACGACGACGTCGGACGGCTCGGCGCGCTCGGCCTGCGCGGCGCGGTGGACCCGCGGAGCACGGGCGAGGTCCGCGCGACAGGTCCGGACGCGCGCTCGACTGCGTGATACTTCATCATGTACCGCTGCTGGCGGCGGAGTTCGACATGTTCTCTCGGCTGGTCCGCCACGTGCCGGCCGATCCCGGGCCGGGGCGCCGGTGCGGAGCCGCCCGGCGGCGGCCGGGCCGTCGGGCCGATGGCCCGGCCTCTACGGATGGTCCGTCACGGATCCGAGCGCGCCGGATGTTTCCGCGCGTCTGATGAGGCGCCTGGCAGGCCGTCAGGAGTCGTCGCCGCTGTTCCACCACTCGACGGCGGGGATTGCACGGCCGGGCCGCCGCACTGCTGCCGGCCGCCCTCGGGGTGGACGACGAGGTGCGGGCCGGGGTGCGCGCCAACCTGCCGGACGACCCGGGGGCGGTCACGGAGGGCGACAGGGAGCCGGGCGGGGAGCCGGGCGGGGAGCCGGGCTGGGGGCCGGGCACGGAGGCCGGGCACGGAGGCCCGGCCCCCCGGAGGGAGGTTCAGCCCTCGTTGATCAGCCCCTCGCGCAGCTGGGTGAGCGTCCGGGTGAGCAGCCGGGAGACGTGCATCTGGGAGATCCCGATCTCCTCGCCGATCTGCGACTGGGTCAGGTTCCCGAAGAACCGCAGCATGATGATCCGGCGCTCGCGCGGCGGCAGCTTGGCCAGCAGCGGCTTGAGCGACTCCCGGTACTCGACGCCCTCGAGCGCGAGGTCCTCGTAGCCGAGCCGGTCGGCCAGCGGGCCGTCGCTGTCCTCCTCGCCGGTGCTGGAGTCGAGCGAGCTGGCGGTGTACGCGTTGCCGACCGCGAGGCCCTCGACCACGTCCTCCTCGCTGACCCCCAGGCAGGCCGCCAGCTCGGCGACGGTGGGGGAGCGGTCCAGGCGCTGGGAGAGCTCGTCGCCGGCCTTGGTGAGCGCCAGCCGCAGCTCCTGGAGCCGGCGCGGAACCCGGACCGACCAGCTGGTGTCCCGGAAGAAGCGCTTGATCTCGCCGACCACGGTGGGCATCGCGAAGGTGGGGAACTCCACCCCGCGCTCCGGGTCGAACCGGTCGATCGCCTTGATCAGGCCGATGGTGCCGACCTGGACGATGTCCTCCATCGGCTCGTTGCGGCTGCGGAAGCGCGCCGAGGCGTACCGGACCAGCGGCAGGTTGAGCTCGATCAGGGTGTCGCGGACGTAGGTGTGCTCGGTGCTCCCCGGGTCCAGCGCGGCCAGCCGCAGGAACAGCGAGCGGGAGAGCGTCCGGGTGTCCAGCCCGGAGCCGGGCGGCGCGTCCGTTCCCGTGTCGGGGCCGGGCGGCCGGACAGGTTCGGCCCGCTGCCGCGGGACCAGGTCCTCGACGACGGCCGTGCCGTTGGCCTGGCCAGCGTGGATCTCCGCAGTGCCCAGCTCTCCGGACATGCACCCACCCCCTTGTGACTGTCAGTTGAACGGGGGCCGTCGCGCGGTGGTTCCCGGCGAGGGCCTTCCCCCTCCATACCGGAACACGGTCCACGGCAAACCCGAACGTCGCAAGATGTCACGCCGGGGTAACTGGCTGCAATCTCAGTCTTCCCAGGAGTTCCCGGTCCGAAGCCTGGTCAGGATCCGGGAGAGCAGCCGGGACACGTGCATCTGGGACATCCCCAGCTCGGTGCTGATCTGGGACTGGGTCAGGTTGGCGAAGAACCGCAGCATCACGATCCGCCGCTCCCGCTCGGGCAGCTGGACCAGCAGGTGGCGGACCATGTCCCGGTGCTCGACCTCGGCCAGCGCGGAGTCCTCGTAGCCGAGCCGGTCGAGCAGGGCGAGCCCGCCCTCGTGCTCCTGCGCGGCCTCCAGGGACGCCGCGTTGTACGCCCGCCCGGCGTCCAGGCAGGCCCGCACGTCCTCCTCGGGGATCCGCAGGCTGGCGGCGATCTCGGGCACCTTGGGCACCCGCCCGTGCAGCACCGTCAGCTCCTCCATCGCGCCGCTGACCTGGACCCACAGCTCCTGGAGCCGGCGCGGGACGTGCATGGTGCGGACGTTGTCCCGGAAGTAGCGCTTGATCTCGCCCAGGATGGTCGGCAGCGCGTAGGTCGGGAACTGGACGCCGCGGCCGGGGTCGAAGCGGTCGATCGCGTTGATCAGGCCGATGGTGCCGACCTGGACGACGTCCTCCATCGGCTCGCTGCGGCTGCGGAAGCGGGTCGCCGCGTAGCGGACCAGCGGGATGTTGACCTCGATCAGGGCGGCCCGGACCCGTTCCCGTTCGGGGGCGTCCGGGGGCAGCTCGGCGAGCCGCTCGAACAGCACCCGGGTCAGCGTCCGGACGTCCACGGCGGGGCGGCCGCCGGGGCCGCGCAGCCGGTCCGGGCGGAGCTCGCCGGCCGGGCTGGTGATCGCAGCCAGCACTTCGTCCACGGACACCTCACCCCTCCCAAAGTCGTCATCGGCGGGCCCTGCGGATCGGGTGTCGCGGCTGGCTCATCACCTCGCCATGTCCGGCAAAACCGGTCATAGCATCACAAGGTGGGCACAGGTCGGGCAAGCACCCGGCGGAGGTGTGTTGGTGGGCCGTTCAACCTTTCCCGGGCCGGCCGGCGAGGCGCCGCAAGGATCGTTCCGGGACGTAGCAGGGCGCCCCGTCCGGAGGCCGGACGGGGCGCCGCGGTCCGTCCGGGGGAAGGCCCGGTGCGGGCTCCGGACGGACGGGGTGGAACGGGGTGGGGCCGGACGGGTGCTCAGACCTCGACGTCGGCGATCACCCAGGTGGCGAACTCGCGCCAGAGGCCGGCCGCCGCCTGGTGGTCCGGGTGGGTCAGGTAGGCCTGGAGGGACTCGCGGTCCTCGACCAGGCTGTTGATCGCGTAGTCGTACGCGATGTCGCGTTCGGTGGTGTTCCAGCCGCACTCCCACTCGCGCAGCTCGGGGATCACCGCGCCGAGCGCGTCGAAGGCCTTGGCGCCGGCGAGCACGCGCTCTTCGTCCTTGCTGACGCCTTCGTTGAGCTTGAACAGGACCAGGTGGCGGATCACGATTGCCGCTCCTCGCGGACGGGGACAGAGGGTCCCGCTCACCGTAGCCGGTGCGTGCGGCCCGGTCGCGGCCCGTCCGTCACTCGATCAGACCATCGCTCGATCGGGCCGTCACTTGATCAGGCCGGTCATGAAGGTGCCGACCGCCTTGGCCGCGTTCGAGATCCCCTCGAACCCGAGCTGGACCAGCTCGGCGGAGCGGGAGGGCGAGGTGATGATCGAGTAGAGCACGAAGATGAACAGGAGGGCCATGCCGATCTTCTTCGCCTGCGCCATCGGGTGACCTTCCTCCCAGCCGTGGGCCGCCGTCATCCGGTCCCCGAGCGGCCTGCTGGGGGCAGCTTATCCACCCGGACGGGCTATCAAGTGTGCGACGCGTTCGGCCGGCGGGACGAAGGTCCCCGCGAGTGGGGCCTTTCTCCGGGTGCCGCGTCGCGGGCCGGGCGGCAGGATGGAGGACGTACCGAGGATCTGGCAGGAATCCCCGGTGCATGGATCCGGAGCTCCCCGCTGTGGGACCGGCCGTCGCGGCTTCCCCCCGACGCGGCGCCGGTTGTGGGACTCCGCCGGGGGAGCGGTCAGTCCCCCCGAGCCGCTCCCCCCTCCAGGCTCCGTACGGACCGGGCACCGGTGGTCATCGGCCCGGGGTACGGAGCCCTTTTTTGTGCCCGCCTCCGCACCGTCTCCGCACCGTTTCCGTGCCCGGCCCGGACGTGGCGGAGGGGGAAACGCCGAGGGCCCGTCCGGATCGGACGGGCCCTCGGGCTTTCGAGCGGTAGCGGTGGGATTCGAACCCACGGTGGAGTTGCCCCCACACACGCTTTCGAGGCGTGCTCCTTTGGCCGCTCGGACACGCTACCGAGAGGAACTCTACCGGAGGGGTGGCGCAGTCACGAAATCCGTATCGCCCCGGCGGTCGGCGGGGCCTCAGCGGTGGGTGTCGAAGAAGGCCCGCAGCTGTTCGCCGCACTCCTCCGCGAGGACCCCCCAGACCACCTCGGGGCGGTGGTTGAGCCGGCGGTCGCGCATCACGTCGAAGAGCGAGCCGGCCGCGCCGGCCTTCTCGTCGAGGGCGCCGTAGACCACCCGGTCGATCCGGGACAGCACGATGGCGCCGGCGCACATGGTGCACGGCTCCAGTGTGACGACCAGTGTGCAGCCGCTCAGCCGCCACTCCCCGACCGCCTCGGCGGCCTGCCGGATCGCGACCACCTCGGCGTGCGCGGTCGGGTCGCCGACCGCCTCGCGCTCGTTGTGGCCGCGTCCGATCACCTCGCCGTCCGGGCCCAGGACGAGCGCCCCGACCGGGACGTCCCCGGTGGCCGGCGCCAGCGCGGCCTCGGCGATGGCGAGGCGCATCGGCGCCGTCCAGCGGTCGCGCACCGGGTCGGGGCGGACGGGGGCGGGCAGCGGGGGGACGTGCGGGACGGTCGGCGGGGTGGATGCGGCGGGCTGCATGGCATCCAGTGTCGGGTATCCGGTGGTGGACACCGGCACGACCGGACCCGCTACCGGACGGCCTCCAGGACCTCGCCGCAGCCCAGGGCCTCGGCGATCTCCTCCAGGGCGTCGCCCGGCACCGCGCCCTCGCCGCTGAGCGCCAGCAGCTCGTCTGCCGCGAGGCCGAACTCGGTGAGCAGGTGGGCGTCGCCGAGCGGGCCGACCGGGACGCCGCCGGGGGTCTCGGCGTCCTCCTCGTCCTGCTCCGCGGCCTCCTCGGCCTCGTCCAGCAGGTGGTCGAGGTCGCCGAACTCGCTCTCGCCGGCCTGGTCGACCAGTTCGTCGGTGAGGACGGACCCGTAGGAGCTGCGGGCGGCCGCGGCGCCGTCCGACACGAAGATCCGCGGGTCCTCCTCGCCGTCCACGCGGACGATGGCGAACCAGGCGTCCTCCTGTTCGATGAAGATCAGGACGCTGTCGTCGTCCTGGGTGGAGTCGCGGGCCAGATCGGCCAGATCGGCCAGGGTTTCGACGTCGTCGAGCTCCGTCTCGCTCACATCCCACCCGTCCTCGGTGCGAGCAAGCACTGCAGCGAAGTACGCCACCAGGGACACTCCCAAGATCATCGGTCTCGGCTGTCGGCGCGCACGGGCAGCGCGAAATCTGGCCGCCCCCGCGCCAGAGGCGGTCCGCTTGTTCGGACCGTCCCATCGGAATCGTGACAGAAAGCCCGCCCTCGCGGGGGGTGTTCGGCAGCGCGTCTTCGCAGGTCGTGTCGGAAGGGCCGGGTGGCGGAGGGGGAAGTCGGGTCAGGACGGTCCGAAGCCGGTCGAAATTTGCTCCGAACGCCCGTCCGGGCCGCCCCGGCTCCCTTCCGGGCCCCCGGTGCTCCCCGCGCCGGGGTGCGCGTCAGGATCCCGTCAGGTCGGTGCGGAGGGTCGTCGGGCCGTGTCAGATCCGGAAGGTTCGCATCCGCATCGCCTCGCGCATCCGCCGTTCCTTGGTCCGCCGGGGCTGGACCCGCTCCCGCAGCTCGCGGGCCTCGGTGAGCTCGCGCAGGAAGACGGCCCGCCGCTTGCGGCGCTCCGCCTCGGTCTCCGGGTGGTCGTACGGCGGGCCCGGGCTGCGGCCCACCCCGTCGACGGGCTCGTCCATCGAGCCGTCCCCAGGGTTCGGGTTGCTCGTCATAAGACGTGACATTCCCAGAACGGCCCGGTTGATACCACAGGAGGCACTTCCGTCCGGACATTCGCCCCGGGTCACGGCGTGTCACCGATCCGTCACCCGGACCGGCGCCCGGGCGGGCACGGCGGGTCGTACACCCGTCCAGGACCGGGCTAACCTCGATACATGCGTCTCCACGTCGTCGACCACCCCCTGGTCGCCCACAAGCTCTCCACCCTGCGCGACGAGCGCACCGACTCGCCGACCTTCCGTCGCCTGACCGACGAACTGGTGACCCTCCTCGCCTACGAGGCCACCCGGGACGTCCGCACCGACGAGGTGGAGATCACCACGCCCGTGGCGGTCACGCTGGGTACCCGGCTCAGCTACCCGCGCCCGCTGGTGGTCCCGATCCTGCGGGCCGGCCTCGGCATGCTGGACGGGATGACCCGCCTGCTGCCGACCGCCGAGGTCGGCTTCCTCGGCATGGTCCGCAACGAGGAGACCCTCGAGGCCTCCACCTACGCCACCCGGATGCCGGACGACCTCTCCGGCCGCCAGGTCTACGTGCTCGACCCGATGCTGGCCACCGGCGGCACGCTGGTCGCCGCGATCAGGATGCTGATCGAGCGCGGTGCCACCGACGTCACCGCCGTGGTGCTGCTGGCCGCCCCCGAGGGCGTCGAGGTGATGGAGCGGGAGCTGGCAGGACTGCCGGTCACCGTCGTCACCGCCGCCGTGGACGAGCGGCTCAACGAGAACGGCTACATCGTCCCCGGCCTGGGCGACGCGGGCGACCGGCTGTACGGCACGGCCGGCTGAGCCTCCCCGCCCGAGCCTCCCCGCCCGAGCCACCGAACACCGAGAGCCCCCGGCACTGCGTCTGCCGGGGGCTCTCTCCGTCGTCGGGCGGGGTGTCAGCAGCTGCCGCTGGGGGCCGGGGTGGGGGAGGGCTTGGTGGCCAGCGCGAGGGCGGCGGCCGCCTGGGTCTCGTCCAGCAGGGCGTTGTAGCTGTCGCCGATCACGAAGTCCACGCTGCCGTCGGTGCGGGCGTCGGCGGTGACGGCGGCCCCGGCGATCTGCGAGCCGACCAGGGTGCCCGCGCCGGCGCCGGCCGGGCCGGCGATCACCTGGGCGGTGCCGGGCACCTTCTTGTCCAGCTCGGCCGGGGCGTTGCCGACCTTGCCGATGACGAAGCCGCGCTTCTTGAGGTCCTCGGCCGTCCGGCCGGCCAGACCGGCCTTGGTGGTGGCGTTGTAGACGTTCACGGTGACCGCGGAGGGCTGCGGGACGGCATGCGGGTCGCCCTGCGCGGCGGCGGCCGCGGCGGCGGGATCGCCCGGGGTGGCGCCCGGTGTCGGGGCGGCCAGCGCCTTGCCGGACGGGGTCGCGCAGGCCTGTGCCGAGGTGTTCTTGTTCCTGCCGGTGAAGATGTCGTACAGCTGCACGCCGCCGAGCGCGACCAGGGCCAGGGCGAGCAGGCCGGCGAGCGCGGCGATCACCTTGCGGCTCTTCTTCGGAGGCCGGCCCAGTCGCGGGTAGGTGTTGCCGGTGACGCGGTACTGCTTCCCCTTGAGGCCTCGGGGAGTCAACATGCTCACGGTTTGTCTCCCCCTCGTACCAGGGCGGGGTCGGGATGACGGATCGGCCGGGTGGGGACTCCCCGGTGCGGGCGGAATCCCCTGGTCGCGGCCGTAGTCAGCAGCGTAGTGCCGTACGGCCTCGAAGGTACTAAACGATCATCATCTGGCGTACGCCGGTACCCGAAAGGGGGTACCCGGGTACGCGCGGACCGCCCTCCGCCAGGTGGCGAGGGGGCGGTCCGGAGAGCCCGTGGCGGTCCGACGGTCCCCGTGGTGGGGGTCCGTCACTCCATTTCGAGGACGCGGGCGTGCAGCACCTGGCGCTGCTGCAACGCGGCCCGGACGGCCCGGTGCAGGCCGTCCTCCAGGTAGAGGTCGCCGTGCCACTTCACCACGTGGGCGAACAGGTCCCCGTAGAAGGTCGAGTCCTCGGCCAGAAGGGTTTCGAGGTCGAGTTGGCCCTTGGTGGTCACCAGCTGGTCGAGTCGCACCGGACGCGGGGCGACGTCAGCCCACTGGCGGGTGCTCGTCCGGCCGTGATCCGGGTACGGCCGCCCATTGCCGATGCGCTTGAAGATCACACGGAAAGCCTACCGTTTGGGCGGCGGATGGCGCAGCAGCCGCGGCTCCGCCACGCGCGCCGGTGTGAACTGCGAGTGGGCGAATGCAGCTGTTTGATGGGAAATGTCGCGAACATCGCCCCGGGCCGATCGGGTTCCGTGCCGATGTCGAAGCGTTCCGAAGCGTTCCGATCCGCTCAGGAGTGTGCACCGATGGACTCCGACACCACCCCGCCGACCGTCCGGGAGATCGCCGACGGGTACGCCTTCACCGGTCCGGCCCTCGACCTCGGGGCGGTGCTGCTGGACGGCACCGCGTACCCGGACGCCCAGGTGCGCGTCCCGCTCGGCGTGCTCAACCGGCACGGGCTGGTCGCCGGGGCCACCGGCACCGGGAAGACCAAGACCCTCCAGCTGATCGCCGAGCAGCTCTCCGGCCAGGGCGTGCCGGTGTTCCTCGCCGACGTCAAGGGGGACGTCTCCGGCGTCGCCGCGCCCGGGACGCCGAGCGAGCGGACCGGCGCCCGGGCCGCCGAGGTGGGCCAGCAGTGGGCGCCGCAGGGCTGCCCGGCCGAGTTCTACGCGCTGGGCGGGCAGGGCGACGGCATCCCGATCCGGGCCACCGTCACCAGCTTCGGGCCGCTGCTGCTGTCCAAGGTGCTCGACCTGAACGAGACCCAGGAGTCCTCGCTCAGCCTGGTCTTCCACTACGCCGACGCCAAGGGCCTGGAGCTGTACGACCTCAAGGACCTCACCGCGGTGATCGCCTTCCTCACCTCGCCCGAGGGCAAGGAGGAGCTGCGGACCATCGGCGGGCTCTCGCCGGCCACCGCCGGGGTGATCCTGCGGGCGCTCACCGTGCTGGAGAACGAGGGCGCCGGGGCGTTCTTCGGCGAGCCCGAGTTCGACACCGCCGAGCTGCTGCGGACCGCCCCGGACGGCAGGGGCGTGGTCTCGGTGCTGGAGCTGCCCGCGGTGCAGGACCGGCCGCGGCTGTTCTCGACCTTCCTGATGTGGCTGCTCGCCGACCTCTACCAGGAGCTGCCCGAGGTCGGCGACCCCGACAAGCCCAAGCTGGTCTTCTTCTTCGACGAGGCGCACCTGCTGTTCAAGGGCGCCTCCAAGGCCTTCCTGGAGGCGATCACCCAGACCGTGCGGCTGATCCGCTCCAAGGGCGTCGGCATCTTCTTCGTGACCCAGACCCCGCGGGACGTCCCGTCCGACGTGCTGGCGCAGTTGGGCAACCGGGTGCAGCACGCGCTGCGCGCCTTCACCCCGGACGACGCCAAGGCGCTCAAGGCCACCGTCTCGACCTTCCCGCGCTCCTCGTACGACCTCGGTGCGGTGCTCACCTCGCTGGGCACCGGCGAGGCCGTCGTCACCGTCCTCTCCGAGAAGGGCGCGCCGACGCCGGTGGCGGCGACCAGGCTGCGGGCGCCGCAGTCGCTGATGGGGCCGATCGGGGCGGCGGACCTGCGGGCGGTGGTGGACGCCTCACCGCTGACGGCGCGCTACCGGGACGCGATCGACCGGGAGTCGGCGTACGAGAAGCTGGCGGCGCGCGCACCCCGGCCGGAGCCGGCGCCGGTCGAGCCGCCCCCGCAGGCACCCGCCGAGCCCGCGCCGCGGCGGGAGGAAGCCAAGGGGGCGGGCGGGCTGTTGGGCTCGCTGCTCAGCAACCCGACCGTGAAGTCCTTCGCGCGCTCGGCCGGCAAGCAGCTCGGGCAGGAGATCTCGCGCAGCCTGTTCGGGACGTCCAAGCGGCGGCGGTGACCCGGTCGGAAAGGGCGGTGACCCGGTCGGAGAGGGGGGACTCAGCAGGAGGCGGCGGCGCCTCAGCCGGAGAGGGCGGCGCCGATCCGGTCCAGGGAGGACAGCCGCATCAGGCCGTAGTGGTAGAACTCGACCTCGGGGACGCCGAGTTCGCGCAGCGTGGTGATCTTGGCGGCGAGGTTCTCCGGGCCGTCGCAGTCGGAGGACATCGGGCGCAGGATCACCGCCATGGACTGCGGGCGGACGCCGTGCAGGGCGAACGCGGCGATCTTCTCCCGGACCGCCTCCGGGGTCCTCGCGTAGCCGAGGGTCTCGACCTGGTCGGTGACCTGCGCGAGGGCGGGCAGGTCGATGCCGGCGAGCCAGCCGCTGCCGGGGCCGCCGCCGTCCATGAAGCTCAGCCGCATGCCGTGCCGGCGGGCCTGCTCGGTGAGTTCGGCGGCCAGCGAGGTGACGGTGGCCGCCGAGGCGTCCACGTAGGCGGCGAAGGCGCCGTCGGCCAGGGCGCTCAGGTCGGCGGGCTCGGCGGCGGCGGACTCGTCGGCCAGTCGGTGGCGCAGTTCGGCGCGGACCGCCTCGGCCACCTCCTCGGCGGGGACGCCGGCGCGGGTGGCGGCGGCGCGGCAGTGCGGGCAGAAGCAGACCCCGAGCAGGGCCTCGGCGGTCGGGCCCAGCTCCTCGAAGTACCGCTCGTGGTGGTAGCCGTGGCGCAGCCCGTGGAAGTGCAGGGACTCGGCGCGGATCGCGTCCACGCCGTACCGGGCCAGTTCGGCGACCAGGGTCAGCGCGTACTCCCGGACCTCCGGGTTCGCGGGGCAGAGCTCGGTGAGGTGGCGGTCGCCGAAGGCGTTGGCCGGGGCGCAGTCCGGGTGGGCGAAGCCGAGCCGGTCGTTGTGGCAGAAGACCGTCCAGGCGTGCAGCTTCAGGCCGCGGCGGCGGGCCTGCTCGGCGGCCTCGGCGAAGGGGTCGCGCTCGCCGATCGCGGTGGACGGCACGGGCGCGAGGCGGCGGCCCAGCCAGCGGACCGGGTCGGGGCGGAAGTACGCCGCGCCCGGTTCCAGGTAGCGGACCACCCGGCGGGGGTTGTGCGGGAAGACGTCGCGGGCTTCGTGGTAGACCGAGGCGAGGGTGACGCCGCCGACCCCGGCGCGCTCGGTGAGGTTCCCGAAGAAGGTGTCGGCGCCCTCGTCGAGCAGGTCGGTGGCGAAGGCGAGGACGGACGACTCCACGGTGCGGCTCCGGAGCTGGGGGAGGGTGAGCCGCCCACGCTAGCCGCAGGGGTCGGATTGGTCTATACCTGACCACCCGGGCGGGGATGCCCCGTCCGGGTGGTGCCGCGGGCCGGGCGGGCTACAGGCCCAGGTCGTCGAGCTCCTTGAGCAGCGCGGCGTTGGGGCTGTCGGGGTTCGTGGCGGCCGGCTTGGCCGACGTGCCGGACCCGGCCGACGTGCCGGACTTGGCCGACCTGGCCGGGAACGTGGTCGTGGGCGCCGCCGACGGTTCGGCCGAGGGGCCGGCCGCGGCCGGGCGCGGGGTGCGGCTGCGGAAGATCCAGGCGCCGGCCAGGCCGCCGACCAGGCCGCCCAGGTGGGCCGACCAGCTGATGCCCGGGGCGACACCGGGCAGCGCGCCGGTGACCATGTACGCGTAGGAGGCGCCGAGCACCACGCCGATCAGGGTGTCGATCAGGTTGCGGTCGAAGACCCCGCGCAGCACCACGTAGCCGAAGTAGCCGAACACCACGCCGCTGGCGCCCGCGCTGATCCGGTTGGGGCTGTCGAACACCCAGGAGCTCAGCTCGCTGGTCAGGGCGACCAGCAGGGTCAGGCCGAGGAACTTCCTCACCCCGCGGTAGGCCGCCAGGAAGCCGAAGACGAACAGCGGGCCGGAGTTGGCCTCCAGGTGCGCCCAGTTCCAGTGCAGGAACGGCGCGGTGACGACGTTCGGCAGCCGCGTGACGTCCTGCGGGATGATGCCGAACCGCTTGCCGAGGTCGTAGTCGTCCATCCAGTTCACCAGCTGGACCAGCCAGATCGCGGCCAGCACCCCGACCATGGTGAACAGCGCCCGACGGGCGTCGGCGATCATCTTGACGGGGTCGAGCGTGCTCGTCGTACTGCTGCTGTGCTCCGAGGCCATGGCCCAGACTCTAGGGGCGGCGGGACCGCCCGTGCACCCCGTTACAGTGACCCGTGACGGTCAGTCCACGGCCGTCGACGGCCCGTTGAGAGGTGACAGACCCATGAGCGAGCGCGCGCCACTGCCGTACGAGTTCCTGCCGCAGGTGCCGTCCTTCCGGCTGAGCAGTCAGGACGTCACCGAAGGCGGCACGCTGGACGCGGAGTTCATCCACGCCGGCGGCAACCTCTCGCCGCAGCTGACCTGGTCGGGCCTGCCGGAGGGCACCCGGAGCATCGCGGTCACCTGCTACGACCCGGACGCGCCGACCGGCTCCGGCTGGTGGCACTGGCTCGCCCTCGACCTGCCCGCCGACACCACCGGCCTGCCGCGCGGCGCCGGCTCCTCGGACGCCGACCTGCCCGGCGAGGCCTCCTTCCACGGCCGCAACGACTTCCCGGGCAACCGCTACGACGGCGCCGCCCCGCCGCCCGGCGCCCCGCACCGCTACGTCTTCGCGGTGCACGCGCTGGACGTGGAGAAGCTGGGCGTCGCCGCTGACGCCCCGCCGGCCCAGGTGGGCTTCAACCTCACGTTCCACACCATCGGCCGGGCGCTGCTGACCGCCGAGTACGGGGTCTGATCCTCGGCGGTGCCCGAGCGGCCGGTCGAGGTCCGGCTGCCGCTCGGCTTCGCGGTCCGTGGCCGGGACGGCGTGGCCCGGTTCCGCTCCGGCGACGGCTGGTACCGGGTCGCCGTCTACGCCCGGGCCTGGTCCCCCGCCGCGTGCCGGGCGCGGGCGGCGAGCCCGCGCAGGTGCTCGCGCAGCTCCGGCGGCTCGTGCACCTCGAAGGCGCAGTCCAGCGCCAGCAGCCGCATCGCCGTCCACTCCAGCGACTCCGAGCGGGAGCGGAACCGGCAGCTGTGCTCGTCGATCGGCTCGACCTCGGCCTCGGTGTCGCCCGGCCGCAGGCCGTGGCGGACCCGCTCGGCCGGGGCGTGCACGGTGGCGACCACGGCGCCGCCCGGTGACGGGCGGCGCAGCTTGCCCGCCACGTACGCGGCGGCGTCCTCGGCGGGGAGCGGGCGCGGGGTGAAGCGGACGCCGGTGGTGGCCGGGCCGCTCACCCGGTCGACCCGGAAGAGCCGCCAGTCCTCGCGGTCCAGGTCGTAGCCGACCAGGTACCAGCGGCGGCCGACCGAGACCAGCCGCTCGGGCTCGACCTGCCGCCTGGTCTCGGCGCCGTCGTACGCCCGGTAGCCGAAGCGCAGCCGTTCCCGGGAGGTGACGGCGCGGGCGAGCACGGTGAGGTCCTCCGGGTCGACGGTCGGACCGTCCCCGGTGAGCAGCGGCACGGTCGCGGAGTTGAGCGTGCCGACCCGCTGCCGCAGTCGGCCCGGCAGCACCTGGAGCAGCTTGCCGAGTGCCCGTACCGAGGCCTCCTCGATGCCGACCACGGCGTGCCCGGCGGCCGCCCGCAGCCCGACCGCGATGGCCACCGCCTCCTCGTCGTCCAGCAGCAGCGGGGGCATCGCCGTGCCCGCGACCAGCCGGTAGCCGCCGTCCGCGCCCATGCTGGCCCGCACCGGGTAGCCGAGCTCGCGCAGCCGGTCGATGTCGCGGCGGATGGTGCGGGGGCTGACGCCGAGCCGCTCGGCGAGCTCGCTGCCGGGCCACTCGCGCGGGGTCTGGAGCAGGGACAGCAGGCTCAGCAGCCGGGCCGGGGTGTCGGTCATGCCTCCAGCATGCCGGACCAAGTGGGACAGCTTCTGACCTACATGGCCCGTACCGTCGCGGTCGTGGAGAAGAGCGTCGTGGACGTGGGCAGGAAAGAGGAGTACGGAATGAGCACCCCGGCAGCGGACCGGCGGAGGTGGATCGCGCTGGCGATCGTGATGGTCGCCTCCTTCATGGACCTGGTGGACGTCACCATCGTCAACATCGCCATCCCGAGCATCCAGCAGGACACCGGTGCCTCCTTCGGCACCATCCAGTGGGTCACCGGCGGCTACGCGCTGGCCTTCGCGATCGGGCTGATCACCGGCGGCCGGCTGGGCGACATCCACGGCCGCAAGCGGGTGTTCCTGATCGGCATCGGCGGCTTCACGCTGGCCTCGGCACTGTGCGGACTGGCCACCGGCCCCGAGATGCTGGTTGCGACCCGGCTGCTCCAGGGCGGAACGGCGGCGCTGATGGTGCCGCAGGTGCTGTCGATCATCCACGCGACCTTCCCGGCGGAGGAGCGCGGCAAGGTGTTCGGCATGTTCGGCGCGGTGGTCGGGCTGGGCGCGGTCTCCGGCCCCATGATCGGCGCGCTGCTCACCGAGTGGGACCTGTTCGGCCTGGCCTGGCGCCCGATCTTCCTGATCAACCTGCCGGTCGGCATCGCCGGGCTGCTGCTCGGCCGCCGCTTCATCGACGAGTCGAAGGCCGACAGGGCGCTGAAGCTGGACCTGGTGGGCGTGGCGCTGGCCAGCCTCGGCCTGCTGATGCTGATCTACCCGCTGACCCACGGCCGGGAGGCCGGCTGGCCGTTCTGGGGCCACCTGTCGATGGCCGGGAGCCTGCCGGTGTTCGCGCTGTTCGTGGCGTACGAGAAGGTCAAGACGCGGCGGGACGGCTCGCCGCTGGTGGAGCTGGCGCTGTTCCGGGTGAAGTCCTTCGCGGCCGGGATCTGCGTGCAGCTGGCCTTCGGCGTGGCGCTCGGCATCTACTTCCTGGTCTGGACCCTCTACATGCAGCTGGGGCTGGGCTGGAGCCCGCTCAAGGCCGGTGCGACCGGCATCCCGTTCTCGATCGCGGTCTCCGTGGCCGCCGGACTCTCGGTGCAGAAGCTGGTGCCGCGGTTCGGGCGGAAGGTGCTGCAGACCGGCGCGCTGGTGATGGCGGCGGGCGTGCTCGCCTACATCTGGGAGGCGGACCGGTACGGGACGGCGATCACCGCGTGGCAGATGGTGCTGCCGCTGGTGGTGATGGGCCTCGGCATGGGGCTGATCGTCGCGCCGCTCACCGACGCGGTGCTGGCGGAGGTGCCGCACGAGCACGCCGGTTCGGCGTCCGGGCTGATCAACACGGTGCAGCAGGTGGGCAACGCGCTCGGGCTCGGACTGGTGTCGGTGGCCTTCTTCGGCGCGATGGACGACGTGGTCGCGCCGGAAGCGGTCGGGACGGCGTTCGGCGGGGCCTTCGTGCACGCGATGTGGTGGGTCGTCGGGGTGCTGCTCGCGGTCTTCCTGCTGATGTTCGCGCTGCCGCGGCGGCGCAAGGCGGCCGTGGCCGGCTCCGGCTCCGCGTCCGGGGCCGCGTCCGGCTCCGCGTCCGGCTCCGGAGCCGTGTCCGGTGCGGAGGAGGAGCGGGAGCCCGTTCTGCTCTGACGGGCAGGTTCCGCCCCCGGGCCCCGGGCCCCGGTCGCACGTCGCGGCCGGGGCCCGCGTCGCGTACCGGGGGAGCCGGCCGCCCCGCGTGCGGTCCGCGCGGCGGCCGCGGCGGCGCCCGGGCGGGAAGGCCTCAGCGGGGCCCGGGGACCAGCCGGTAGCTGCTGCCGTCCCTGGGGCGGGCGAGGTGGCCCGCCTCGACGAGGTAGCGGCGCAGGGCGGGGGCGTCGTCGTGCACGGTGCGCAGTACGGCGTTGACCTCGGCCTCGGTGTAGGCGCGGTCGGGCTCGAACAGCGTGCCGGCGAGGTGGACCAGCAGCTGCTCCCGGCGGGCTGCCCTGCGGGGGACGGCGATCAGCCGCCCGTCCGGGCCGAAGAGGGCGGACACGTCCGGTCGGGCCGAGGTGGTTGCGGTCATGCCGGGAGCGTCACCCGGCGGAGCCGGTCCGGGCAACCGGTTTTCAGCGCGCGCCGGTCGGGGCGGCGACGGTCGCGCGGGTGGTGGTGCGCGGCTTGGCGGCGGCCTTGGCCTCCTTCGCGGCGCGCTTCGTCTCCTGCTTGAACTCCCTTACCAGGGTGAGTGATTCGGGGCCGGTGATGTCGGCCACCGAGCGGTGCGAGCCCTCCTCGCCGTACGCCCCCGCCGCCTCACGCCAGCCCTCCGGCCGCACCCCGTACTGCTTGCCGAGCAGGGCCAGGAAGATCTGCGACTTCTGCTTGCCGAAGCCGGGCAGGGCGTTGAGCCGGCTGAGCAGCTCCTTGCCGGTGCGGACGTTCTTCCACAGCGCGGCGGCGTCCCCGTCGTACTGCGCGACGAGGAACTGGCAGAGCTGCTGCACCCGTTTGGCCATCGCGGCCGGGTAGCGGTGGACCGCGGGCTTCGCGGAGAGGAGCGCGACGAACTCCTCCGGGTTGTAGGTGGCGATCTCGTGGGCGTCCAGGTCGTCGTGGCCGAGGCGCTGGGCGATGGTCAGCGGGCCGGTGAACGCCCACTCCATCGGGACCTGCTGGTCCAGCAGCATGCCGACGAGCGCGGCGAGCGCGCTGCGTCCGAGCAGCTCGTCGGCCTCGGGCTGCTGTGCGAGCCGAACGGTGACGTTCATGGGCTTGCCCTCCTCGGAGTTGACGTCGGGTCGGCGCCCAGTCTGGTGGAAGCGGCGTTGGCGTACGCGGTCAACACGCCCGTAGCGGGGGAAGTCTTGTCTGTTCAAGGCCTTGGCAGAGCTGCTTTGTTCGTTGGCGGAGCGGTTGCCGGGGGCCGAGGCGACGGCGTGGCGGGCCGGCGGCGGGGTGGTGCGGAATATTTTTTGCCCGCGCCCGTGCGCCGCACCGGCACCGCCGGGGACGAGCGATCGCGGTCGGCCCCCGTGATGCCGGCGGTGCCGGTGGTGTCGGCGGTGTCGGTGGGTACGGGGGCGGGCGTGGGGGCGTGGGGGGAGTTGGGGGGCGCTCGGCCGGGTGAGTGGTTCTGCGTGGGGGCAGCGAGTCATTTCATATGACTAATTCTGTTGTGTCGGTGCGGCGAGCTGACGGCACGTCATCCTTGGTCCAATCGACGCGTCCAGAAAGGCCCGCCCGCCGTGACCCAGCCGTTTGCCCTGCCGTCCTTCTACGTGCCGCACCCGGCGCGTCTCAACCCCCATCTCGACGAGGCGCGGGCCCACTCCACCGGCTGGGCCCGGGAGATGGGGATGCTGGAAGGGTCCGGAATCTGGGATCAGGCCGACCTGGAGGCGCACGACTACGGGCTGCTCTGCGCGTACACCCACCCCGACGCCTCCGCCGAGGCGCTGTCGCTGGTCACCGACTGGTACGTGTGGGTCTTCTTCTTCGACGACCACTTCCTCGACATGTACAAGCGCACCAACGACCGCGAGGCGGGCAAGGCCCACCTCGACCGGCTGCCGCTGTTCATGCCCACCGACCCCGCCGCCGAGCCGCCCGAGCCGGAGAACCCGGTCGAGGCGGGCCTGGCCGACCTGTGGCGGCGCACGGTGCCGGCGATGGGAGAGGACTGGCGGAGCAGGTTCGCCAGGAGCACCCGGAACCTGCTCGACGAGTCGCTGTGGGAGCTCGCCAACATCAACGAGGGCCGGGTGGCCAATCCGGTCGAGTACATCGAGATGCGCCGCAAGGTCGGCGGCGCGCCCTGGTCCGCGCAGCTGGTCGAGTACGCGGCCGGGGCCGAGGTGCCGGAGGAGGTGTCGGGCTCGCGGGCGCTGCGGGTGCTGATGGACGCCTTCTCCGACGGGGTGCACCTGCGCAACGACATCTTCTCGTACCAGCGGGAGGTGGAGGACGAGGGCGAGCTGAGCAACGGCATCCTGGTGCTGGAGCGGTTCCTGGAGTGCTCCACCCAGGAGGCCGCCGAGGCGGTCAACGACCTGCTCACCTCGCGGCTGCAGCAGTTCGAGAACACCGTGTTCACCGAACTGCCGGTGCTGTTCGCCGAGACCGGGCTGGACCCGGCGGGCCGTGCCCGGGTGACGGCGTACGTCAAGGGCCTCCAGGACTGGCAGTCCGGTGGGCACGAGTGGCACCTGCGCTCCAGCCGGTACATGAACGGTGGTGGCACGGCCGGGGGGTCGGGCGGTGGGGTGACGCCCGGATCGGGCGGGGCCGGGGCCGGCAACTGGTGGGACCAGTACGCGATCGGGGGCATCGGCACCTCGGCGCTGGACATCCTGCGCAGCACCGCCATGACGGCCCCGGCGAGCCCGGCAGACCCGGCGGCCTCGGCGGGGATGCACGCGACGGCGGTCGCCAGGGGCGCGGCGGGCCCGGAGAAGCGGCGGGCGCGGTCGTACGGCCACGTGCCGTACCAGGCTGTTGGGCCCTCCAGGCTGCCCGAGTTCAGGCTGCCGTACGAGCTCCGGCTGAGCCCTCACCTGGACGGTGCCCGGGAGCGCGTGGTCGAGTGGGCGGACCGGATGGGACTGCTCTCGGCGGAGCCGGGCGACCCCGCGTCCGGCGTCTGGGACCCCGCGTCGATGCGCGACTACGACCTCCCGCTCTGCGCGGCCGGCATCCACCCGGACGCCACGGCCGACCAACTCGACATCGCCTCGGCCTGGTTGGCCTGGGGCACCTGGGCCGACGACTACTACCCCAGGGCCTTCGGGCGCACCCGTGACCTGGGCGGCGCGAAGGCCGCCAACGCGCGGCTGTCGCTGTTCATGCCGGTGGACGGCACTCCCGCACCGGAGCCCGCCAACGCGCTGGAGCGCGGCCTCGCCGACCTCTGGGAGCGCACCGCCGGTCCGATGACCGTCGAGGCCAGGGGCCGGTTCCGGACGGCGGTCGAGGCGATGGTGGACAGCTGGATCTGGGAGCTGGCCAACCAGATCCAGAACCGGATCCCGGACCCGGTGGACTACCTGGAGATGCGCCGCTCCACCTTCGGTTCCGAGCTGACCACCAGCCTCTCCCGCCTCGGCCACGGACAGACCGTGCCGCCGGAGGTGTACGACCACGGCTCGATGCGCGCGCTGGAGAACTCCGCGATGGACTACGCGTGCATGATGAACGACCTCTTCTCGTACCAGAAGGAGGTCGAGTACGAGGGCGAGCTGCACAACGCCGTCCTGGTGGTGCAGAACTTCTTCAACTGCGACTACGAATCGGCGGTCCGGATCGTCGACGACCTGATGCACGCGCGGCTGGGCCAGTTCCAGCACGTCGCGCAAAAGGAACTCCCGGTGCTGAAGGACGACTTCGGGCTGGACCAAGCCGCCCGGGAGCTGCTCGACGGATACGTGGTGGAGCTGGAGAACTGGCTCGCCGGCATCCTCGGGTGGCACCGGGACTGCCGCCGGTACGGCCCGGTGGACCTGGAACGGCACTTCGGCGCCGAACGGGACCTGGCGGAGGCCTCGCAGGCCCGTCGGGCGGCCGCGGCGGCGGCCGTCGGGGCGCCGACGGCACCGACCGCACCGGGTGGACCGGGGGCCCCCGTCCCGACCGGCACGGTGCCGCTCGGCCCGACCGGCCTGGGCACGGCCTCGCTGCGGTTGTCGGCGGGCCGCTGACCGGGGCGGAGGACCGGGACGGCAGGGGGCTGAGGCGGCAGCGGCGCACCCGCGCGGGCCATCCCGTGCGGGTGCGCCGCGGCATGGCTAGGCTGGCGAACCGGGGGCGGGCGGGCGCCCTCCCGGCGCGCGCACTTCGCCACACACGAGGGCAGAGAGATGGCTGCGCTACCTGAGGGCACGCCCTGCTGGGCCGACGCGATGTTCACCGACCTGGAGGGCGCGAAGGCGTTCTACGGCGATGTGCTGGGCTGGACCTTCGGCGAGAGCTCGTCGGAGTACGGCAACTACACCCAGGCGTACTCCGACGGCCGGGCGGTCGCCGCGATCGTGCCGCCGATGCCCGGTGCGCAGGCCCGGTCCGCCTGGTGCCTGTACCTGGCCTCGCCGGACGCCGCGGCCACCGCGGAGCGGATCCGCGCCAACGACGGCGAGGTGGTCATGGGCCCGATGCGGGTCGGCGACTTCGGCACGATGGTGATCGCCAGGGACCCGGCGGGCGTGGCGTTCGGCGTCTGGCAGGCCGACCGGCACGAGGGCTTCGAGAAGCAGGGCGAGCCCGGCGCGTACAGCTGGGCCGAGCTGGTGACCCGCGAGCCCGCGAAGGCGGACGCCTTCTTCCCCGCGGTCTTCCCGTACGGCGTGCTGAAGATGGAGGGCGGGGACTTCGACTACCGGATGTTCCGGGTCGGCGATCGGCCGGTGCTGGGGCGGATGGGAGCGGAGGGCGACTTCCTGCCGCCCGAGGCGCCGTCCTACATCAGCGTCTACTTCGCGGTGGACGACGTCGACGCCGCGATCGGACGGCTGACGGCCGGCGGAGGCAAGGTGTACGTCGGGCCGATGGACAGTCCGTTCGGCCGCTTCGCGGCGGTCGGCGATCCGCAGGGCGCGGCCTTCGGGCTGATCGACCTCGGACGGACGGTCGGCGAGCAGCCGAGGACGGTGGACGTCTGATGGGGCGGCGGGCCGCGGGGCGGTCGACGCGGCGCACGGCGGGGGCGGCCGATGGGTGAGCGTGAGGAACTGGTCGAGACGCTGGACAAGCACCGCGGCCTGCTGCGGCGCACCGTCCGGGACCTCACCGACGCGCAGGCGGCCGAACGCACCACGGCCAGCGCGCTGTGCCTGGGCGGTCTGATCAAGCACGTGGCGGCGGTCGAGGCGCGCTGGGCGCGGTTCATGACCGGGGGCGCGGAGGCGATGCGGGGCAGGGACGGCGAGCACGGCCCCGGCGACGCGGACGCCTGGGAGGCCCAGTTCCGGATGACGGAGGGCGACACGCTGGCCGGGCTGCTCGCCGAGTACGAGCGGGTGGCGCACGGGACGGACGAGCTGGTCCGGACGCTGCCAGACCTCGACCTCGCCCACGCGCTGCCGGCCGCGCCGTGGTTCCCGCCGGGCACGACCTGGTCGGCCCGCCGGGTGCTGCTGCACCTGATCGCCGAGACCGCGCAGCACGCCGGGCACGCGGACATCATCCGGGAGTCCCTGGACGGGGCGAAGTCGATGGGCTGAGCGGTGCGCCGGTGGTGGCCGGGGACGGTCCAGCGGTCGCGGTCGGTCGTCAGGGCAGTTCCACGCCGAGGAGCTCGCGCAGCGCCCGGCCGCCGTCCGGGGTGACGCGAAGCGCGCGGCCGGAGCCGATCCGCTCCACCCAGGCGCGGTCCAGGGCGGTCCGGCAGAGGGCCGCGCCCAGCGCCCCGCCCAGGTGGTGGCGGCGCTCAGACCAGTCCAGGCAGCTGCGCACCACCGGGCGTCCGCCCCGGCGGTCCGCGCGCGCCGGCAGCTCGATCGCCTGCTCGGCCAGCCACTCCCGGCCGCGCCCGGTGACGGCCAGCCCGCCCTCCTCGGTGACCAGGCCGCGGGCGAGCAGCGCGTCCGACACGGCCACGCCGAGGCGCCCGGCCAGGTGGTCGTAGCAGGTGCGGGCGCGGACCTCGGCGTTCGTCCGGGTGGCCTCGGCCAGGGTGCGGGGCGCGGTCGCGGGGCCGGCGCGGTAGTCCGACTCGGCGAAGGCGGTGAGGTCCTCGATCAGCGTGGCCACGGCGGGGGAGGCCAGCCGGACGTACCGGTGCCGGCCCTGCCGTTCCTCGGCCAGCAGCCCGCCCGCGGTCAGCCGGGACAGGTGCTCGCTGGCCGTGGACGGTGCGACGCGCGCGTGCCGGGCCAGCTCGCCGGCGGTCCAGGCGCGGCCGTCGAGGAGCGCGACGCAGATGGCGGCGCGGGTGGGGTCGGCGAGCAGGGCGGCGAAGGCGGCGAGCGTCATGCCTCCATGGTCGGGGCACCGGGGGCGATGCGGGGGCCCGGGCGGGGAGGGGGGCGCGGCCACGTGGGGGAGCGGAGCCTGGGACATGCCCCCAGGATCGCCCCGGCACGTTTCGGCCGGGACCGAAACGACCCGGGGCCACGATGGCGGCATGAGCGAAACCACGACGGCCCCCGGCCCCGCGACCAGGGACCTCTCCCGCCACGACGCGACCAGGGGCCCCTCCCGCCACGACGAGACCGTGACCTTCTCCCGTTACGACGACGTGACGGCGGCGCTGGCCGACCCGGCGCTGGTCCCGCCGCCCGCCGCGCCCGGTTCGGCCGGTGTGGCCGCCGCGCCCGGTGCGGCCCCCGGCACGGTGGCCTGGCTGCGGTCCGCCGTCGCCCGGTTCTGCTCCGGTGAACCGCACGCCCGGCGCCGGGCGCTGGTACTGGCCGACCTGGAGCGGCTGGACCCGGACCGGCTACGGGTGGCCGCGGCCGGCGGCTTCGATCCCGATACCCGGCGGCGGGTGGTCCGGGTGCTCGCGGCCGAGCTCGGCCTGGCCGACCCGGACGCCGTGGCACGCGACGTGGCCGTCGTGTCCCGGGCGTACTTCGCCGACGCTCCGGACGACCCTGCGGCGGACGCGGCGGTCGCCCGGCTGCTGCCCGCGATGGAGGACCGGGACGAGGAGACGGCCGCGAACCGGATCGGCCTGCTCGTCCAGGCCTGTGACGCCACCGCCGCGCTGGTCGAGGGCGCCCGCCGGCACGAGGACGGGATCGCCGGCGTGCTGCGCACGGACCCGCCGCTGCGGACCATGCGCAGGCTCGCCGTCCGGGCGACCGAGATCGGCGGGGTCGCGGTGCCGGCCGGGACACCGGTCCTGCTCGACATCGCCGCCGCCCAGTCCGGGGCGCCGGAGGGTGTCGCGCTCACCTTCGGTGCCCCGCCCAGGAGTTGCCCGGGCCGTTCGCAGGCCGTGGTCCTCGCGGAGGGCATCCTGTACGGCGCTTCGGATCCGGCGGACACGGCCGAGCCCGCCGGTGAGTCCGCCGGTGGTTCCGCCGGTGGTTCCGCCGGTGATCCGGCCGGTGATTCCGTCGGTGATCCGTCGGAGCCGGACCTCGGCAAGGCCGAACTGGCCGCCCTGGTACCGGACATGGTCGACCATGTGCTCGCCCTGGCCGCCGGCTGGACGGCCTGGGACGGCCGCCCGATCGTCAACGCCGACGGTCGGACCTACGCGCCGCACAAGGCGGTTCGACGCATCGCGGACCATCTCGTGGACCACCTCGCCGAGTTGGAGGCCCGACTGGTCGGCGAGCCGACCGAGCCCGACCACTGGCACGCCTCCGGCGTCACCACCCCGGCCGATCTCGCCCCGTTCACCCCCGCGGACCTGGACGAGGCCCGCAGCCGGCTGACCCGGCTGGCCGGGATCTGGTCCCGGCGGGTCGCCGCACTGCCGGACGAGTGGCTGGACGACTCGCCGGGGAGGGGCTGGAGCTTCCGCCGGATCGTCCATCACGTCTCCGGGGCCGGGCACTACTACGCGGACGCGGTCGGGAGCCCGTCGGGCCCGGCCGGGAGCCCGTCGGGCGCGGTCAGGGGTGCGGCCGACCGGGCGGGAGATCCGGCGAAGGGCCCCGGGGCCGTGACGGGAGCCCCCGGCGCCCGCGCGGGCGGCCCGGCGCACACGACCGGAAACCGTACGAACGAGCCGATGGAGAAGACCGGATGACCCCCTTCACCGCCCTGCACCACCGTCCCGGCCACCCGCTGCTGCTCCCCAACGCCTGGGACCACGCCTCGGCCGTCGCCCTCGCCGCCCAGGGCCACCCCGCGATCGGCACCACCAGCCTGGGCGTGGCGGCCGTCGCCGGTCTGCCCGACGGTGCCGCCGCCACCCGCGCGGAGACCGTACGGCTGGCACGCCGGCTCGGGCGTGCCGGCTTCCTGCTCAGCGTCGACGCGGAGTCCGGGTTCAGCGACGATCCGGGTGAAGTCGCCGCTCTGGCCGTGGAGTTGGCTCGGGCCGGGGCGGTCGGCATCAACCTGGAAGACGGCCGGGCGGACGGCACGCTGACCCCGGCCGCCCGCCACGCCGAGAAGATCGCGGCGGTGAAGGCGGCCGCGCCGCAGCTGTTCGTCAACGCCCGTACCGACACCTACTGGTGCGGGCAGGACGCGCCCGAGGCGGAGACGCTCCGACGCCTGGACGCCTACCAACAGGCCGGCGCGGACGGCGTGTTCGTGCCCGGGGCGGCCGATCCGGCGGTGATCCGCCGACTGGTCGAGGCGGTGGCCGTCCCGCTCAACATCCTGTGGACGCCTTCCGGCCCGGGCCTCGCCGAGCTGGCCGCGCTCGGGGTGGCCCGGGTCAGCCTCGGCTCGCTGCTGTACCGCGCCGCGCTGGCGGCGGCGGTGGCCACGGCGGCGGCCGTCGCGGCCGGCGAGCCGGTCGGCCCGGTGCCGGGCTACGCGGAGGTGCAGGCGCTCAGCGGGAGTTGAGCGCCGTTCAGGAGGCGGGCCGGCAGCCGGGCACGCTGCCGGCCCGGCGTGCGGCGCGGGCCGGCTCGGCGTGCGGCGCCGACCGGGCCGGTGGGGCGTCACGGGCCCGGGCTCGGGCCGGCTGCCGGGCTCGGGCTCAGCCCCGGCGGCGGGCGTCCATGGTCGCCTCGATCCCGTCCAGGATGACGTTGACGCCCCGGGCGAAGGTGCTGTCCCGGCCGACGGCGACCTCCTCCGGGACCTCGGTGGTGTACAGCCGGTGCAGCAGGGGGAACGCCTTGGTGGCCTCGACGACGGTGGGCAGGAGCCGGTCCATCCACTCCTGCTCGTCCTGGCCGCTGCGGGCCAGCGCGGTCACCCAGGAGGCCTCCACGCAGGCGGTCCCGATGGTGTAGCCCATGACGGCGGCCATCGCGTCGTTCGCCTCGGAGATCTCGAAACCGGCCGCGTCCATCACGGCCAGCAGGTTCTCGGAGAGCCGCATCCAGTTGGGGCCGAGGTAGATCATCCCGACGTCGCCGATCACCGAGACCATCCACGGGTGGCGGATGATGACCGCGCGCATGCTCTCGGCGCTCTCCATGACCTTGGCACGCCACACCTTCGGGTCCTCGGAGCCCTCGGCCCCGGGCAGCGGGAGGGTGCCGAAGATGTGGTCGACGACCAGGGCGAGCAGTTCGTCCTTGTTGGCGACGTGGGTGTAGAGCGAGGTCGCGCCGGCGTTCAGCCGGGCGGCGAGCTTGCGCATGCTCAGCGCCTCGATGCCGTCGGAGTCCAGCAGCGCGAAGGCCTCGGCGACGATCTGCTCGCGGCTGAGGGCGGGCTGCTCCCGCCGTCGCTGGGGTCGGTTCCACGGCAGGGGGATGCCCGGGGTCGTACCGTCCTCTGATTTGGCCGCCATCGGGCCCTCCTCACCAATCGTCCGGACCTGGTCCGGTTCGGTGCAGCTTTCCACACGTTCCATCGCACAGTGTACGGCGGTGCGAACACTGTGCGGAGGTGGAACGGCGTACGGCGTTGCGAACGGTGTGCGGTGACCGTACAGTGTTCGGAGTGGCGCACACCGTACCCCTGGGGACGGAGGTCGGTGTGCCCGCGACGACTTCCGCGCGGCCACAGCCCGCGCCCGATCCGAAGTTCGAAGGGGGAAACGCCGTGGAACGTCATCCGCAGCGCTGGCTCATCCTGGTCGTGCTCTGCCTCAGCAGCCTGGTGCTGGTGATCGACAACATGGTGCTCACGGTGTCCATCCCGCCGATCGCGGAGGACCTCAAGGCCGGGGCGCAGGACATCCAGTGGATCATCGACTCGTACATCCTGGTCTTCGCCGGCCTGCTGCTCACCTCGGGCAGCCTCTCCGACCGCTTCGGACGGCGGAAGGTGATGATCGTCGGACTGGTGCTCTTCGGAGCCGCCTCCCTGGTCGCGGCGTACGCCGGCAGTCCCGGTGAGCTGATCGCCGGGCGCGTCCTGATGGGCGTCGGCGGCGCGCTGGTCATGCCGAGCACCCTCTCCATCCTGATCACCGTCTTCGACGCCGAGGAGCGCCCGAAGGCGATCGCCGCGTGGACGGCGGTGGCCATGGTCGGCCTGGTCGGCGGACCGGTTCTGGGCGGCGTGCTGATCGCGCACTTCTGGTGGGGCGCGGTCTTCCTGCTCAACGTGCCGATCGCGGCGGTCGCCATCGTCGCCGCGATGCTGCTGATGCCCGAGTCCAAGGGCCCGTGGCGCCGCCCCGACCTTCCGGGCATGGTGCTGTCGATGGTCGGCATGACGGCGCTGGTGTGGTCGATCATCGTGCTGCCCCGCGACGGCTTCACCAGCGCCGGCACCCTCGGTGGATTCCTGCTCGCGGTGGCCGCGCTGACCGGCTTCGCCGTCCGTCAGGTCCGCACCGACTCGCCGATGGTCCCGCTCAAGCTGTTCCGCAACCGGGTCTTCACCGGCGCCAGCTTCTCGCTCGTCCTGCTGACCTTCGCCACCGGCGGGCTGATGCTGGTCCTCACCCAGCACCTGCAGTTCGTGCTGGAGTTCTCGCCCACCGACACCGGCCTCGCCTTCCTCCCGCTGGCCGTCGCCTCGCTGGTGTTCAACACGATCGGCGCGGTGCTCGGCAAGAAGGTCCCGGCGCGGGTGCTCACCTCGATCGGCATGCTGATCATCGCCGCCGGCTTCGGGCTGCTGGCCACCCTCTCGGTCGGCGACGGCTTCACCAAGGTCGCCCTGGCCATGCTGGTCCTCGGCGTCGGCTCCGGGCTCGGCATGCCGGCCGCCGCCAACGCGCTGATGGGCGCCATCCCCAGCGAGCACGCCGGCGTCGGCTCCGCGCTCAACGACACCATCCAGCAGTCCGGCGCGGCGCTCGGCGTGGCCATCCTCGGCACCGTGCTCTCCAGCACCTACACCGGCGCCATGCCCGCCGAGGCCCCCGCCGCCGCCCGCCACGACATCACCGGGGCGCTCTCGACGGCCGGTTCCACCGGGGACGGCGGACTGGTCGCCGTCGCCCGGGAGGCGTTCAACACCGCCACCTCCACCACCTTCACCGTGGGCGGCATCGCGGTCGTCGCGGCCGCGGCGCTCACCCTGGTGCTGATGCGCGACGGCCGGAAGGCCGGCGGCCCGGGGGCCGAGGCCCCGGTGGAGCCCGCCGCCGAGCCGGTCGGCTGACCTCCCGCCCGGCAGGACCGGTCGGACCCCCGTCAGCCCCGGTTGCCCCGTCGGCCCCGGTTGCCCCGGTTGCCCCGTGCAGCCGGGGCCGACGTCCGTTCGCGCGCTCCCGCCCCGCGGCGCGTAGCCTCGCGTCATGGCCCCGTCCTCCCCGTACCAGGAGCGCGCGTCCCGACTGCCCGGCGCGGTCGTCTGGACGAAGCGGGCCGTCGGGCGCGCGGGGGCCGGTTGTACGGGGGCCGGTTGTACGGCGGCCGGCTGTACGCGAGCCGGGCGCGGCGACGACCGGTGCGCAGACCGGTGCGCAGACAGGTGCGCAGACCGGTGCGCCGACGGCGCCCAGGCCGGGCCCGTCCTGCCCGACGGCTGCATGGACCTGCTGTGGACGGCGGGCCGGCTGCTGGTCGCCGGACCGGACACCCGCGCCTTCCGCCCCGACCCCGCACTGCGCGGCCCATGGGCGGGCGTACGCTTCCGCCCCGGCGCCGCCCCCGCCCTGCTCGGCGTCCCCGCCCACGAACTGCGGGACCGCCGCGTCGAGTTGGCCGACCTGCGGCCCGCCGCCGCGGTCCGCCGGCTCACCGAACGCATCGACGCGGCCCCTGACCCGGCCGCCGCACTGGAGGCCCTGGCCCTGCGGCTGGCCGCCGAGGCGCCACCCGAGGACCCCCTGATCCGCACCGTGGCCGCCTCGCTCGCCGCCGGCCGGACCGTCGCCGCGACGGCCGGGACGGTCGGCCTCGGCGCGCGCCAACTCCACCGCCGCTCACTGGCCGCCTTCGGCTACGGCCCCAAGACCCTCGCCCGGATCCTGCGCATGCAGCGCGCCCTGGCACTCGCCCGCACCGGCGTCCCGCCGGCCGCGGCGGCGGCCCGGACCGGCTACGCGGACCAGTCCCACCTGGCCCGCGACGTACGGGAGTTGGCGGGCATGTCGATGACGGAACTGCTGCTCGGCTAGTTCCCCCGCAGGGGTGCGAGCAGGTCCACCCCGTTGCCGTCCGGATCGTGCACCACGGCGTAGCGCTGCCCCCAGAAGGCGTCCCACGGCTTCAACTCCCCGTGGTGGCCGGCGCCGGTCAGCTCCTCGTACAGCGCGTCCACCTGCGCGGGGCTCCCGCAGTGGAACGCCAGCGCCGACCGCGTGCCGCGGCTCGGCGGCTGCCAGGAGGGGTGGAACGACCGGATGGTGGCCTCGGCGTCGAGCACCAGGAGCGGCCCGCCCGGCAACTCGCCCTCGACGTGCGGCTCCCCCTCGACCTCCTCCGGGAACCCCACCCCCAACCGTCGGTAGAAGGCCACCGACGCGGCCACATCCGAGACGGCCAGCCCGACGAACGCGAACCGCGGCGCAGAAGTACTGTTCATGCCCGCCACGCTAGGCGCCACCGGAACCCCCGGTCTTGAACGAATCGGACACCGGCGCCGGCCCCCGAGCGGCGCCGACGCGCGTGCCCCGGTCCGGGGACAGCCGGGGGCGTACGAGGACGGCCCCTGCCGGGTGCCGACGGCCAGGCCGAGGTGCGGGTTTCCGGGGAGGGCGGTGAGCGAGGCGGCGGGCCCGGCTGCTACACCCCCGCCCAGCGCCGCAGGGTGGCCGAGGCCGTCGCGGCGTCGGCGGCGGGCAGTTGGGCGATGCGCACCGAGTGGGTGCCGCCCGGCACCTGGAACAGATGGGAGTCCCGGGAGCCCGGGCCCGGCCGGAACGGCTCGGCCACCGACGGGTCGGCGCTGCCGTTGACGAACATCAGCCGGTCGCCGTGCGTGCGGACCCACCGGTCCACGTCGCGCATCGCCTGCGGCCGGTAGCGCAGCGGGACGTCGCGGGGAACGAAGCTGCGCGGCTCGGTGGCGCCGGGGTGGCGGATCAGGTCGGCCAGGTGGGCGGTCTCGACCGGGAAGTACCCCAGCTGGGTGCCCAGTTGGTAGAAGTACGGGATGAACTGGTTCGCCACCGAGTCCGCGTAGACCGGAAGCTGGGCGGTGTCGGAGAGCCAGCCGTAGAGCGCGTCGTCGGAGGCGTCCGGTGCCGGCACGGCCGGGCACGCGGCCTGCCCGCGGGCCTGCCAGAACATGAACGGCGCCCGCAGCACGGCGATCTCGAAGGCCGCGTCGGCGCTGCCGATCAGCCGGAAGCCGTCGCCCCGGGAGTCCGCCCATGCCTGGTACCTGTCGACCAGCGCGGTGCGCCGCTCCAGCAGGGCCCGCTGGGCGCCCCGCAGGGCGCTGCGGCACTCGGAGGTGCCGACGGTGCGCAGGAAGTCGAGGTAGGCGGAGTCCTCGTGGTCGTCGGTGTTGTTCGGCGCGGAGTAGGCGACCGAGCCGACCACGTCCTGCGGGTAGAAGCGGCGGTGGTAGACCGTGGCCATGCCGCCCTTGCTCCCGCCGGTGGAGATCCACGCCGCCCGGTAGACCTGGTGCAACGCCTCGACCACGTGGTGGTGGTCGGCGGCGGCCTGCTGGATGTCGAGGTCGGTCCAGTCGGCGGGCTCGGGCCGCGAGGTGCCGAAGAACCGCTGCTCGGTGCTCACCTGGTTGGCGTCCAGCAACTCGGCGGGCTCCACCCGGAACTGCCCGGTGGAGACGGTGTAGCCGCTGGTGTACAGCACGGTCGGCCGGGCGGTGCCCCGGTGCAGCAGGGTGAGGCGCTGCTCGAAACCGCCCTTCTCCGGGTGCCGGTGGTCGGCCGGCTGGCGCAGCGTCAGGACGAAGAAGCGGAACCCGGGCGCGGCCGGCCGCTCCTCCAGGACCCGCAGACCCGGGACCGCCTCGATGGCCGTCCGGATGTCGACCGGCCCCGCTCCCCGCGCCGCCGCGGCGGGCACCGCGGCCGTACCGGCCAGCAGGGCCGCCGCGGTGACCTGAGCCAGCAGCCGTCCGATTCGCTCGCGCAGCATGTCGCTCCCCTGGTGGTCGATGCCCCCAGTCAACCGGGACGCCTCGCTCCACGGATCCCGCCGGGGCGGGGCGGTGGCTCCCTCCCGGGAGGGAGCCACCGCCCCGGGCGAGGCAGAAACCGTCCGTCCGTCGGCCGGGCCGACCGACGCTCCCGGAGGTCCGGGGCGCCGGGCCCGACCGGCCGTCGACCGAGACCGATGCCCAATCCGCCCGTCAGACAGCCGCGGTGACCTGCTTGACCAGGTCGACGGCGGCGACGAGGCTGAGGCCGGGAACCGCGCGACGCAACTCGCGGACCGCGCGGACCTCCTGGGTGCGCGGATCGATGCCGGTCTGCTCCAGCAGGCCGTTGACCCACTTGGCCTTCAGCTGCTGCTCGTTGCGGCCCATGCCGTCGAGGACGGACAGGGCGCGCTCCAGGCCGGGCCGCTCCTCGGGGCCGGCGGCGGCCAGCTCCTCCTGCAGGGCGGTACGGACGACATCCAGCTCGCGCAGGACGACCAGATGGGTTTCACGGGACGAAAACATGATCAACTCCTTGTGCCGGACAAGCCACCAGACTGCCCGTCAGACACCCGGAACAGCGCACTCCCCGTCCACGGGCGGCGCTGCCGATCAGCTGGAAGCCGTCTTCCCAGGAGGCCGCCCATGCCTGGCACTCGACGACCAGGGCGGTGGCCGCTGCAGCAGGGCCCGCTGGGCGCTCTGCTGGGTGTTGCGACACTCGGGGGTGCCGACGGTACCGGCCCGCAGGGCCGCGGTGGTGGCTCGAGCCAGAAGCCGTCCGATTCGCTCACGCGGCGTATCGCTCCCCCGGTCGTCGATGCCGCGGGTCAACCGGGACGCCGAGTTCCACGGATCTCGCCCGGGATGGGGCGGTGGCTCCCACCAGTGGGGTCCGCGATGCCGGGTGCCTCGGCATCGCGGAACCGGGAGTGATGGGCAGTCCGGACCTCAGGATGCGACCGAATCCGTAACCGCGGGCTGGGTGTAGCCGCGGATCTGCTGGTACCGGGGCGAAGCCAGGTCTTCCAGCGCGGCAGCCGTCTTCGAGCCGCTGTCCTTGACCCCGCCGGCCAGCGAGAGCGTCCGCATGCCGGTTCGTGCGTCGGTCGTCGCCTTGCCCACGGTGCCGTCCCAGAACCTGGGGTCGCGTGCCCACCGGACGTCCGACAACAGCTTGAGCAGCGACTCAGGGCTGCGGCGGGGCTCGGGGCTCCACGGCATCGACCGGTAGGCGACGGCACCGAGTGCGGCGAGCATGGCGGGTGCAGCGATGACCGTTTCCGTCCGGCGCTCGAAGTGCTCGGCGAAGGAGCCGAGGATCAGTTTGGCGGCCGCTCCGACGTACTGCCTGGCGAGCTCGGGGGTGCACCCCTCGGGCAGATCGGAGATGGGGCCGCTGGTCTTGTCGAAGCCCGACCGGCCGAAGATCGCGGTCACCACGAACGCGCGGAAGGAGGACAGCGTCATCCACTCGGTGTCCGTGGCTTTCAGCTGACGGGGGCGTGCGGAGACCACCAGACCGAGCGGGGTCTCCTGGCCCTCGGCCGAGGCCGGGAGGACGACGTTCTCCAGCAGCGAGTGGGTGATGTCGGTGGCGAGGTTGGACGAGTCCGCGGCGAGTGCGACGTTCTTGTTGGGGATGACTCCGAGCAGGTTGCGGTCGTGGAAGATCTGGCGGGCTCCGCGTAGGCTGATCTGGTGGTAGATCTCCACGCTGACCAGTCGCTGAGAGACCTGCCCCTTGGTCAGCCCGTAAGCCGCCGGTTCCTCCAGGAGCATGATGTGTGCAAGGTGCTGGGTTTCGGCGTCGACCAGGACACCTGTGGCATCGAACGGCATGTAGGCCAGCAGGTCGTCCCCGAACGGGGTCCTGAAGCGGACGATGTCCATGTCTCCGGGTAGCCAGAGCGCGAACGGGGGCGTGGCCCAGCGTTCGTCGCGGATGCCGCGCAGGCCGTCGGCGATGTACCGGGCGTAGTCCCTGGCGTTGGCCTTCTTCTTCGTCCCCTGGATGGCCCGCTGGATCTCGTTGCGCAGCTCGGCCTGTTCCCGCTGCGCGGGGGAGAGGTACTGCCTCATCCGGGGCATCTCGGCCGGGCGCGGGTCGGGCACGATGCTGTGCAGCTGGCCCCACGGCATGATGGCCAAGTAGCGCTGATCGGATACCTGCTGGAGCCGGAACGGTCGCCCGCGGGTGAGGTCCACCTGGTCGACGTACTCGGGCTCACGCGGGTCGGTCATCGGATGCCTCTCGGATCGGCTCAGTGCTGGAAGCGCACCAGATGGGCCGGATTCCGGAAGGCCTGTGCGCTGACCAGAACTCTAGGTGCGTTCATGGGCTTTGAAGCCGAGAACCGCGAATCTTTGCGTTTTATATGGATGTTGCGGCTCTCATGCCCCATGAGATCCACAACATCTTTCTAGTCATTGCCAACGAGACTGCTGCTGTGGTCAGTTGGTGGTGTCAAGTCGTGGATCTGGCTCAGGGAGGCTTACGTGTGCATGCTTGGGGATCCCGGTCGGCCGCAGAGCGACCGTGGTGCGTGCTGCCGGATCGAGGCCGGCAGGTGAGCGTCGGCGGCTCCGGTATTCCCCGGCTTCAGGATCTGGCCTACATAGAGGTGGCAGCACAAGCGGTGGCCGAGGGGCGGACCTTCAATGAGATCCGCTGCGCGCTGGTCGGGCAGGCGGCAAAGGTGGCCCGGGAAAGCGACACTGATGGTTCGTTCGACGAGCGCAAGTGGGACCGCCTGTTGGCCGACGGGAAACGTCACGTGCACAACACGGTGGACGTGCTCAAGGAGCTGATGCGACTCGGGTGGGTCGAGCGTCACATCCTTCCCTCGACGCCCAAATCGGCCTACGCCCACTCCGATGTGACGTTCAGGCTGACCGAGAGAGGCGCCGAGTGGACCACCCTGGTCGGGCGTCAACGGCTGGCAGCGTACAACGTCCTGGTGGGGGTGATGCTGGACGCCCATCCGCAGTTCGAGGGCTTCCTGCGGTTGGTAGGAGCCCGGCCTGGCAGCCTCTCCACACACCTCACGATCCCACTGCTCAAGTTCGACAGCCGTACGCACCACTCCCACCAGGACTTCCTCGGCGACTTCGTCGACTACGCGGTGGATGCGGCCGCCCAGGGCAGTCTCGGCTGGAGCGCAGAACGCGAGGTGATCGACGACGGAGTGCGCGGGTACGTCGGTCGGGCCGAACAACGGCTGCGCGCGCGGGAGCGGATCATGAGCCGCAAGCTCTTCATCACGACCTGCGAGGAGGCCATGGTGCGGGTGGCGTTCAGCGCCGCCGGCTGCAGCCTCGACTACATCAGCCATGAACTGCTGCGCCGATGGTGCAGGTTCCTCGGGCTGGCCAACTTCAGCTACTACGCGCCCGGGCCGCCCGCCCTCCGCTTCTGGGCCACGTCCGAGGTATCGGGTCGTGGCGCGGACGTGGCCATCCGTCGGTCGGTCGGACCGGAGGCCCGCCGGGCCGCACTGGAGGCACTGCCGCAGATCTGGCTCCGCCAGCGCGGCGATGCTGCGGGCGACATGTACCTCCCGGTCTGGCGGCTCCGAGCCGCGGTCTGTTGGCACCAGCGGATCAGCGACGACGAGTTCGATGCGGCCGTCCTCGGCGCCCTCCGGGGGGACTATCCCGGCCTCGGTTTCCGGGTGCACCTGGATCAGGCGACCCACGGCGCGACGCCGCCCTCCACCAGACCATTGGTCATGTCGGCGCAGGGCGGCATGCCTCGCGTCTTCAACATCATCCGCGTCGATCAGGCGCACCAGAACGAGGAGGTCCGTCCCTGATGACCGCACTTGCAGCGATTCCCGGTCCGGTGTGGATGAGGAAGCGCTGGAGCCTGCGAAACAACCCGTTCCCGATCACCGGGATCGCCCGTCTGGGCGGCTCCGATATCAGGGAGAACGGCCTGTTGTACGAGCCGGACGTCAATGCCGAACAACTCCAGGAATCGATCAACAAGTTCGTCCTGGGCGCGGCGTACTCCGGGCTCAAGTTCGGCTACCTGTGGTCGACGGGAACCGCCCCGGGAGACTCGGACGCCCGCGGCTTCGGCAAGTCCGTACTCATGCAGCACCTGACCGGGCTGCTCAACAAGGACTTCGGCAGGACCGCTTACCTGTCGAGCGGGCTGGACGAGGAGGATGCTGCCGAGGTTCCGATCTGCGGCCTGCTGACCAGCTTCGACACCGCACAGATCCGTTCGCTCGGTGCGGCGCTGTTCACCGCGGTCGAGTACGCCACCGACTTCCGGGTCGGCGACGAGCCGACCCTCGCTGAGCGGCTGCGGCTGGAGCTCATAGCGCGGGCCGACAGCGACGACCCGCGGGCGCTGCTCAAGGTGGTGGCCGACGTCCACCGGTCCCTGCGGGGGCGGACATTGGGCCCGCCGGACGACAAACTGATCGTGGCGCTCTGCGACGCGGACCCGAACATCGCTGCGGAGTACCTCGACCGGATCAAGCCCGCCTCGCGCACCCGCAACGGCGCGGTCTACCTGGCGACCTTCCTCCTGTTCGCGGCAGCCGCGGGGATGAAGCACGTCCTTCTCTGCTGCGACCAGTTGGAAGACCTGGCGAGCAGCACGATGGCCAGGGCGAAGCGGGATCTGGAGACCGAGCGCTTCCGCGACGTGATTGTGGAGACCCTGCCAATGGCGGACATGCTCAGTGTGGTCGTCACCATGCACCCCAGGGCCGCACTGACCATCGGGACCGCCTGGGAGCTGGCCGACCTCCCGAGTTTCGACACCACGGTGGCGAACCAGCGCAGCACGGTGATTCTGCCCGGCCTGCGGAACGTCACGGAGGCCGGCAAGTTGCTGTTCAAGTATCTCGAAGCAGCCGTGAAGCCCGGCGCGGCGAGGACCCCCGGTGACCTCTACCCGCTGACCGAGTCGGCGGTGGCGGAGCTGTTCGGCAGGTCGAACCGCAAACCGCGTGACGTGCTCCGCAAGGCGCAGGTCGTTCTCGAAGCGGCGGCAGCCGAGAACCTCGACGACATCGACGCCGTTGACGTGCGCCGCTTCCTCGACAGCCTCAGCTCCGCCGTCTCCGAGGACCCCGGCGCGGGATTCCCGGCCGGTCCGGTGGCGCTCGACTGGAGCCGGGGATGATGCGGGCCTCGACGAACCGGTGCGACGGCCCAGGTGAGGTGAGGTGAGCGCGGTTCGACCCGGCACGGAGGACGAGGCGCCCTGTGGCGACTGTGGATCGCTGCTGGGGCCGTGGGAGGCAGGCCGCTGCGGCTGCCGCGGACCGGTCGGGCGCAGCCAGGCGGACATCCTGTACTCGGTGGCCTGCTCCGTTTCCGGACCGGTGCACGTGAGGGACCTGGTGCGACTGGCCGAACACGACCACGCCCGCCGTATCGCGGAGACCTCCGCGAAGGTGGCAGTCGCCGGTGACCGGCGGTTCTGCTGGGCCGGAGCCGGGGTGTACGGCCTCTACCGGCACGGACCGATGCCCGGTCCGCGCTGCCTCGACGATGCCGGCCGGCTGGTGCTGGCTGCGGCCGACCGGCCGCTGACCGCCGCCGCGCTCGACTACTGCCTCAAAGGATTCGGCTACCGGTACAACAAGGCGTCGCTTCGCAACGCACTGCGGCAGTCGG
Organism: Kitasatospora sp. NPDC002543; assembly: GCF_053594915.1. Classification (NCBI taxonomy): domain Bacteria; kingdom Bacillati; phylum Actinomycetota; class Actinomycetes; order Kitasatosporales; family Streptomycetaceae; genus Kitasatospora; species Kitasatospora sp. NPDC002543. The sequence continues at coordinate 93,932 of NZ_JBSFWR010000004.1, forward strand.
CCCGGATCGAGAGCAGGTCGGACGGCCAGTGGTGGACCCCGCGCGGACCGACCGCCGAGCGATTGCTGCTGGACGAGGTCCAGGTTGTCCCACCACGCAGGGAAGCGGACTGGGCGCGTCTGCGGGATCGACTCTCCACCCGGATAGCGGCGGCCCTGGTGTCCCGGGACGAACGCCTCCGCCTGGCCGAGAGCCGTCCCTGCGGCCTGGATTGGGGAGGACAGCAGTTGGCGCTGCTGCCATGACGACCCTGCCACCGCGGTGCCGCGGCCCCGGCTTCGTCTTCCAGGAGCAGAACCAGCTGACCACACCACCGGTCAGCGGTTGAACCTGGCCGGACGGTGGACGAGACCGAAGCCAGGACCGGCCGCCCGGTGGGCCGGGCCCGGCATCGTGGTGGGATCGGGCGGACTTGGCAGTGACGCGGACGGCGGGTTCGGTTCCCGCTGTCCGCGGGTTCCGGCGGAGTCCGGAGGGCGTGCCGCTCGGGGAGACAATTTCGCCGGGCCGGTGGGGCCGGATCGGGCGACGGCCGCTACGCGGGCGCCGCCGCGAAGCCGGCGCAGAGCAGGCGAACGCTTCGGGTGAACTTCTCGTCCTGGCTCGGGCGCGGCATCGACGGGTCCATGAGCAGGGGGAACCGCTCGCGGAGTTCGGCGTAGAGCTCGGCGGTGACGGGCGGTGGCGTGGTCGGCTGGTTCTGCTCCTGGAGGACGAAGCCGGTGACGTGGCTGAGCAGGGTGTCGGCGGCGATGGCGCAGTGGTCGGCGGGCAGGCCGGCGTCGAGGAGGGTGCGCAGCAGGCGTTCCATCAGGGAGAGGGCGCCGGTGCTGAGCGTGCCGGGGCTCTCGGCGAGGAGCTGGGCTCCGCCGGGGTGCTGCCTGATGCTCAGCCGCAGGGTGGCGGCCTGGGCCGCGATGCGGTCCTGCCAGGTGGCGTCGGGCGGGAGGGCGGCGAGGGCGTCGGTGCCGGTGTCGTAGGCCCGGCGGCAGACGCGGTCGGCCATCAGGGCGAGCAGCTCGTCCTTGCTGCGCACGTGGTAGTACAGGCTGCCCGCGTGGGCGTCGAGGCGGTCGGCGACCTGGCGCATGGACAGGTTCTGGTAGCCGACCTCGGCGAAGACGGCCATGCCCGCGTCGACGATGCGGTCCTTGGTGAGCTTCATGGACTCACCGTACAACGTTTTCCAACACTGTTCGAAAGCTGTGCTAGCTTTGCGTCGTCGAAGTTTCGAACGGCGTTGGAAAACGTCGGAACCGGGGGGAGGGGCCAGACAATGGGGGCGATCGTCTTCAACGTGACCACGGCCGCGCTGATGGTCATGATGGTCAACTGCGGGCTCGGCGTGGTCGGCCGAGAGACCCTGCGGGGACGGCCGCTCCCGTGGGCGGCGATCGGCCTGACCGCACTCGCCGTCGGAGGCGTGCTGCTCCAGCTGGTCTGGCCCGGCGCCATGGACGCGCTCGACGCGGACCCGGCCAAGTCCGGCTGGTGGCGCGAGTTCACCTCGGTGTTCATGCAGAACGGCGGCCTCTTCGGCGGTCTGTGGAACCTCGTCACCCTCGCCGCCGTCGCCGCGCTCGCCCAGTGGTACTGGGGCGGCCCGCTCACCCTCGGCTTCTTCCTCGCCGGCATCCTGCTGCCCGGCCGGATCGACACCCTGCTCGGCCTCGGCGACGGCCCCGGCACCGACCCGCGCAACTTCGCCGGCAGCTCCGGTGCCACCTACTTCCTCGGCGCCACCCTCGCCCTCGCCTTCCTCGCCCGCACCCGCGTCCCCAAGGAACTCGCCCTGGCCGCCGGCGTCCCCGCACTCGGCCTCGCCGTCTGGCTCGCCCAGGACAACGGCCACGGCCTCGTCTCCGTCTACGGATTCGCCCTCGCCGCGGCCGCGTGGACGGCCCGCCGCCTGGCCACCCGCCCGGCCTGACCCCCGCCACCCGCGCCACCCGCGGGAGCGCGGCCGGAACCCCGGCACGACGAAGGCCCCGACCGGCGAACCGGTCGGGGCCTTCGTGAAGGCGGCGGCTGCGAGATTCGAACTCGTGAGGGGTTGCCCCCGACACGCTTTCCCATTCTCCTGAGCGAACAAGACCGGAACCGAGACCGGAACCGAGACCGAGACCGGAACCGAGACCGGAGCCGTGGCCGTGGTCAGTGGCCGAGCTCGGGCAGCGGGAGCAACTGTCGGGAAGGCGTCGCGGACGCCCGTGACGACCAGGAAGCCGCCGCTGTCATCGGGGCGTCGGTTCGGCGGACGCCGGGACGGGGGCTCGGAGGGTGGTCTTGCCGGTCTCGCGGAGGACCAGCAGTCCAGTGGCCGTGATCAGCACCGAGGTCAGGCCGTGGATGCCGAACGCGGCGGCGGGGGAGCCGTGGTGGGTCAGGACGTTGATCATGTCTCCGAACGGGGCGACGGCTTCCATCAACAGGACCCAGCCCAGGGCGCGGCGGTGGCCCGTCACAAGCAGGATGCCGATGACCAGGCTCATCGCCAGTTCACGGTTGCCCTTCATGACGAGGAAGCCGCCGGCGTCGCCGACAGGCGGGTTCGGCAGCCCGACGCCCTGGGTGAAGGACCCGGGGGCCAGGATGAAGATCAGTCCGAGGTAGAGGACGAACAGGGCCACAACGGTGACCAGGACGGTGTTGACGTTCTTCAGTGTCACGGTGCTTCTCCTGGGGTTCGTTCCGGGGCGCGGTTCAGCGGGTGGCCGAGGGCGCGCCGGGTGGCGCGGGCCGGCGCGGATGGCGCGGATGGCGCGAATGGGGCGGGTGAGGGCGGGGCTGCTCCGGCTGCCCTTCCCCGGGCCACAGCCGCCGCGTCAGACGTCGGCCCGCTCGAAGATGTGCGGGTACGACACGACGCCGTCGGGGAATTCGGCGGCCATGCGCTGGAATTCGGGGTTGCCGAGTGCCGCGGCGAGCGCCCGGGTCGACTCCCAGACCGCGACGTTCATCATGAGCCGGCTGCCTGCCGTCCCCTTGTGCATCTGCAGGGAGACGAACCCCGGCTGGGCCTCCATGAACTCCGCCTGCCTGCGGAAGAGGACCAGGAACGCCTCGGTCCTCTCCTCCGGGACGACGAAGGTGTTGGCCAGGACGATCGGCCCGGTCTCCTCTTCGACCTGCGCGAACAGCGGCGTGCTCGGGTCCAGGCTCCGCACCTCGGCCATGGTCGATCCTTCCTCTCGTTCTCGGTCGTCCACCGGCACCGAGGCCGGCCGGCGCCGCACCGGATTCGGCGGCGCGCTCTTGCCAACGCCCGTTGGCCAACGCTTGTTGGCCAACGTAGGGCTGCGACTCCTGGACTGTCAACAAGCGTTGGCCTACATTTGTTGGCATGACCGGCAGTACAGAGAACCCGCAGGCCGCCCGGCGTTCCGACGCCACCCGCTCGATGATCCTCGCCGCGGCCCGCGAGCGGTTCGCGGCCGACGGCTACGAGAAGGCGACCATCCGGGCCATCGCGCGCGACGCGCAGATCGACCCGTCGATGGTGATGCGGTACTACGGAAACAAGGCCGGCCTGTTCGCGGCGGCCGTCTCGATCGACCCCGGCCTGCCCGGCCTGCCCGTCGAACCGCGCGAGGAGATCGGCCGGACGCTGGTGCGCCACTTCCTCACCCTGTGGGAGGAGAACGAGGAGCTCACCGCGCTGCTACGGGTCGGCGTCACCGACCCGATCGTCGCCGAGCGCACCCAGAGCGTGCTGCGCGACCAGTTGATCCCGCTGGCCCGCCGGGTGAGCCCCGAGCCGGAACAGGCCCAGGCCCGGGCGGCCCTCTGCGCCTCCACCGTGCTCGGGCTCGCCCTGACGCGCTACGTCCTGCGGTTCCCGGCGAGCGTGGCGCTCCGCCCCGAGGAGATCGTCGACTGGGTCGGCCCCACCATCCAGCGGTACCTCACTGCACCCACACCCTGAGGATCCGCGACAAGGAGCCCCCGGCGACGAGGGCGCCGATCCGCGGGCCGGGTGAGGCGGGTTTGGCCGGGGAAGCCCTGGCGGCGGCCGCCGCCGGCACCAGCCTCGCCCTCTCCCCGGTCGTCCGCCCCGCGTCCCTGCCCACAGCCCCGCGGGAGCGCGGCCGGAACCCCGATACGACGAAGGCCCCGACCGGCGAACCGGTCGGGGCCTTCGATCAAGGCGGAGGATGCGAGATTCGAACTCGTGAGGGGTTGCCCCCAACACGCTTTCCAACTCTGCCCGCCCCGATTCGCCCCCGTTCGGCGAAGTCCAATCCGCAAGTCAGCGTGTAGGAGGCCGCTTGGTTCGAACGTCCCCGAACGGCGGCGGATGAGACTACAGATGAGACTGCACACCCCCAGGTTCACGCTTGCCAAGTCTATTCTGGCCGGGGCGCCGAGCTGCGTGAGGCGCCCCACACGAGAGGTCTCTGCTTGACCAGCCCCCACCACTGGTAGTCAAGCAGCGATTGAGCGCGAGCCGGCCAGGAGTCCCTGAGGCCCCCTCGCGGTCTTCCCGGCTCAGAGCCGCGATTGGGACGTGGGGACATAGTGGTCAGAGTCAGAGTCAGAGTCAGAGCCAGAAGGGGTAGCTGTCCGGCGCTGATCCGGTGATCCACGATCCACAGCGCCAACGGTTCCTGCAGTCGTGGCGTGGGCAGACGATCTCTGGGAGAAGGGGCGCGAGCACCATAGCGCCAACCAAGGTGGCCTATCCATTTGAGAGATCGACAGAGCTCACTCCGAATTGTTAAAATGCTTTTTAAAATGCCCTAGAATCTCATTCGCCGCAGCTTGAACCATCGGGAGTTGGACGGTGCGGTTTGACCGAACCTTGCTAATTACAGTCAAGGAAGGCTTCTCCCTGGCAAGGAGGGTGCGCAGCTGCCGCTGAACGAGGTACTCGACACCCTCGCGATGGCTTGTTTCAACTGTCAGGAATTCGCTTGCGGTTCCAATTTCAGCCCAAAGAATCACGAGATCATCAAGTCGACCCCATGCGGAATCATCAAATTCATGAAGCCGTCGACGGAACGAGGATTTCTCTAGTGCGCGCCCTAGGTGGTCACCCCAGCGACCAAAGATCCCGTTGCCACCGACTGTCATCCCAATATAGGCAATGCCCACGTGTTTCGAATAGCCGCAGTATATGTAAGCTCTGGCCTGGCACAGGTGAGGGCTCCCGACGGCAGCGGCACCCCATGTCTCTCCCTCGGCGAGAATTGACATTTATCCTTGCCTAAGCGAAGCGCTTCTCAAGTGCATCTGCCGTTACCTTGTAAACTGCGGCCGAAGCCTGATTCCTGTAGGTTACGAACACCTCCTCGATGATTTCATCGTCGAGGTCCTGCTTGTTTCGCACCGTGCCACTTTCTGCCGAGGCAAGGCTCAGAAAAAGAGCCTGAATAAGAAGCACGACGTCTGCGTCATCACCAAATCGCTCATCAAACATTCTCATGAAGCGATGCGATCGATTGATCCGCACAACCGTTCCCAGCGTGGCATCGCGCGAGCGCTCCCACAAGGCATTGTCGTCCAACTGGTCAACAAACGTGACCCGCGCCCCCTCCTTGCGAGCCTTCTCGCGCTCTTCATCTCCCAGGGGATGCCGAACGGATTCCTTTTGGGCGCGTTTAGCCCGTTCGTCCTCTGAGGCAGCGTCATCCGGGTCCGTCGGGAGGAATTCTGGGAAGTCAACCTCAAAGAGCGCCTCTGCGGCCTTTCGATTTGGGTCCTGATTGGCCTTCTCGCGAAGGATTTTGGTTGCGCGCTTCCAGCCACTCTTGCTCAGGCGTCGCGCCTCATAGATAGCTTCACTGAGCGCGTCCTCAGCCTCTTCACTAAGGAGTATTTCCGACTTTTTTACGTCGATATTGAAGGCGTCATCTGCCGAATCGTCGATCAGGATTCGACCCCGGAATGAAAAATAGTCTTGGTCGGTGGGAATCAGTCCGTTGAATCGCTCTGCCCGCCGGATGAGTCGCTTATTTCGATAAACGTAGAACCCGTAGTGGCTCGAGCCGATCATGTACTTCTTACGGATCTCAGCGGAGTTATCAAACGCGGGCGGGTGGACCAGCTGCGTCGCCTCGACTGTGACTTCCACTTGGTTCTCAGCATCGAGAACCAGGGGCATCGGACGCTCAAGCCATCGAACATCTCGGCCATCCCAGGTGGAGTCGTCGAGATTGCCGGCCGCATTAGCCTCATCGACAAAGAGTGGATCGAAAGGCTCCACCGGATCGCCATCCAGCAGGATCTGGAGATCTCCGCCGTTCTCTTGAAGGAAATAGAAGTAAGTTACCCCGAGATTCCGCTCAAGGGCCTCGCGGGTCTTGCGGATGCTCGGGTGATTGCGCTTATGAATCTTCTCAATCGTGACCATTGTGCCATGAGTAGCGCCAGGAATAAGCTCGCTCAGTCGATCAAGGTCGGCGGAATCAGGAGTCTCCATAAGACACTCCAGCCTGCCAACCTCCTCCACATGAGGAAGGTCAAGAGCCACTTTGCTCCACGACCCGCCCTCACATGCACTTACAACCTCGATCCGGTCGCCTTGTGAGAGGCCCGCGCTCTTCAAGCCGAGCCCGTACTTCCCGAGACTCCCCGACTCATAATGTCCGTCTACGCCCAGTGCCAGAGCTTCAATCAGGCCATCTGTGCCCATGCCATCGCCGTCGTCAGCGATGATGTAACGGGCTGCGCTATTCCTGCGAGCTTCGGACATGTCGGGCTCGCGCTCAAGTTTGATGGAGATGCGCTGTGCCTTCGCTGTTACCGAGTTGTCGACAATATCGCAGATGGCGCTTTCAGGCGTGTACCCGATCCGTGCGATCGCCCGAAGGATTCTCCCGGGGTTGATCGGTACCTCCGTGAAGCCCATGTGCGCCGCCCCTGCCTCACTCGCAGTCATGTCTGCGTGACACCTCTCCCACAGTCCAACCAGCGCCTTGCAACGACACAGCTGTCATCAGACGCTTCCTCCAGTGTCTCAGGTGTTCCTGACGAGCCGACAGCGATCCGGGCAACCCGCCCAACTAAGGAACCATGTCCGAGTCTGTAGGCCGTGACGGTGCGAGGCACTTCAGTGCTTGGTCACTCGGAAGCATCAGACGATGCCTCCTCCCCTGCTGCGCCGGCCAGCCCTCGTCCGCCCGAGGGCTTCGCCCATTTACGCCCGACCCCTTTAAGGGCCTGGGCAGGTTGCTCTCTTGCGGCCAGTCTCGGACCGACCCAGGTGTGTTGCCCGTGCTAGCCGCAGCGCTGCTCTGACGCCGGTGCCTCACTCAGACCTCGTTGCCGCAGGGTGGACGGACGTGGCCGTCCGTGGTGTGGCCTGCCCGAGCGCTCCAGGCCGTGGCATCCGTCTGTGAGCGCTACGCGCGCTGGGAGGCGGACGGGACCTGGGCGAAGTTGCGGGAGCACGTCCAGGTCCGCGACGACGCAGTGGGCCGGGTGGAATGGATGGCCGCCGTCGACTCCACGGTCGACCGGGCCCACCAGCACGCGACTCCCTGAGCACGGGGAACAGGACGTCGATGCGGCGCCGGGCGAGGCAGACAAGAACCGCGACGTGGTGTTTCCCTTGCGACGTTCCGGTCGCAGTGGACGTGTGACCCAGTTATGGTCCGTGCTTCGTCGCGACTCTATATGGCTCAGGGCAGGCGACCTGCTGGCGCGTTCGCGCGCACAGCATGCGCACGCTGGGCTAGCTACGGCGACTGGCCCGACCGCTCGACCTGCGGGTTGAGGGCCTGACCGCTCGTACTGGATCCCACAGCTGGGGAGTCTGGCACGTCATGATGCGGAAGCACGGCTGCGGGGGCGACTGCGGCCGAATGCCTGGCTACTGCAAGCAGCGACTCCGGAAGAACGAGGACACCGCGAACACGAAGTCGCGTGCCGGCCGCCGGGTCATCGGCCTGCCGGACGAACTGATCCGGCTGCTGGAGCTGCACCGGGAGGAGCAGGACCGCGACCGCCGACGCGCCGGGCAGGAGTGGCGCGACAGCGGGTATGTCTTCACCTCGCCGTTCGGATGGCCGCTGGTGCCGAGCACGGACTACGACGCGTGGAAGCTGCTGTTGTCCGACGCCAAGGTCCGGGACGGGCGGCTGCACGACGCCCGCCACACCGCCGCCACGGTGCTTCTCATCCTCGGGGTCCCCGAACGAGTGGTGATGCAGATCATGGGCTGGTCGTCCACGGCCATGGCCGCGCGGTACCAGCACGTGACGGGCGGCATCCTCCAGGACGTCGCCAAGCGCGTCGGTGGGCTCATCTGGCAGGTGGCCAAGGACTCGGACGGCCGTGGCGAGGAGGCCGCGGAGAAGGGCCGTTGAGACTACGGATGAGACTGTGAACGACGAAGGCCCCGACCGGTGAACCGGTCGGGGCCTTCGATCAAGGCGGAGGATACGAGATTCGAACTCGTGAGGGGTTGCCCCCAACACGCTTTCCAAGCGTGCGCCCTAGGCCTCTAGGCGAATCCTCCGTGGGAGAGCTTAGTACATGTTTCGGGGTGCTCGCGACCACCTATCCCGCAGGCGGGAGGTGGGGGTGGCCTGTGGATCGTCGGGGCCGGGATCCGGTAGTGTGGGGGTCAGCCCCTCGTGTGGCGTTATCTCTCTGAACCCCCCCAGGGCCGGAAGGCAGCAAGGGTAGGAGGGCTCTGGCGGGTGCACGGGGGGTCTTTGCGTTCCCGGAGCCCGGCGGGGGTGAGGCCCGGGGCCCGGCGGGGGTGAGGCCCGGGGCCCGGCGGGGGTGAGGGGCGACGCGTTTGTCGGTCCGTCCCGATATCGTCGGGGGTGTGTCCCTAGCCCTGTACCGCCGCTACCGCCCCGAGACCTTCGCGGAGGTCATCGGGCAGGAGCACGTGACCGCTCCGCTCCAGCAGGCCCTGCGCAACAACAGGGTCAACCACGCGTACCTGTTCAGCGGGCCGCGTGGCTGTGGCAAGACGACGAGCGCACGCATCCTGGCCCGTTGCCTCAACTGTGAGCAGGGGCCGACGCCGACGCCCTGCGGGGAGTGCCAGTCCTGCCGGGACCTCGCGACCGGCGGGCCCGGGTCGATCGACGTGATCGAGATCGACGCCGCCTCGCACGGTGGTGTGGACGACGCGCGCGAGCTGCGCGAGCGGGCGTTCTTCGCGCCGGTGCACAGCCGGTACAAGATCTTCATCCTGGACGAGGCGCACATGGTGACCTCGGCCGGCTTCAACGCGCTGCTCAAGGTGGTCGAGGAGCCGCCGGAGCACCTCAAGTTCATCTTCGCGACCACCGAGCCGGAGAAGGTGATCGGGACGATCCGGTCCCGGACGCACCACTACCCGTTCCGGCTGGTCCCGCCCGGCACGCTGCGCGACTACCTGGCGGAGGTGTGCGGCCGGGAGGGGATCCAGGTCGAGGACGCCGTGTTCCCGCTGGTGGTGCGGGCGGGCGCCGGTTCGGTGCGTGACTCGATGTCGGTCATGGACCAGCTGCTGGCCGGGGCCGCGGAGGGCGGCGTCACGTACCAGATGGCCACGGCGCTGCTCGGGTACACCGACTCCGCGCTGCTGGACGAGGTGGTGGACGCCTTCGCCGCGCACGACGGGGCGACGGTGTTCCAGGTGATCGACCGGGTGGTCGAGGGCGGGCACGATCCGCGCCGCTTCGTCACCGACCTGCTGGAGCGGCTGCGCGACCTGGTGATCCTGGCCACCGTGCCGGACGCGGGGGAGAAGGGGCTGATCGACGCCCCGGCCGACCGGGTCGCGGTGATGCAGGCGCAGGCGGACGCGTTCGGCGCGGCCGAGCTGAGCCGGGCCGCCGACCTCGTCAACACCGGGTTGACCGAGATGCGCGGCAACGCGGCGCCCCGGCTGCAGCTGGAGCTGATCTGCGCCCGGGTGATGCTGCCGGGCGCGTACAGCGACGAGCTGTCGCTGCAGGCACGGTTGGACAAGCTGGAGCGACGGGCCTCGGCCGGCGGGTTCGCCGCGCCGATGGGGGCCCCGATGGGCCTGCCGGCGGGGGCGCCGGTGGCGGTCGCGCCCGTTGCCCCGGTCGCGCCGGCCGCGCCGCTCGCCGAGGTGCCGGTGGCGCCCGCGCCGATGCAGCCCGCCCCCGTCCAGGCGGCGCAGCCCGTGCAGGCTCCGCCGCCCGCCGCCGCGCCCGCCGGGCCGGCGCCGGGTGCCTGGCCGATCCCGCGCAGCTTCCCGCCCGCCGGAGGTGCCCCCGCGGCTCCCACGGCTCCCACGGCTCCCACGGCTCCTGCGGCGCCGCCTGCGGCGCAGCAGCCGCAGGCCGTCCAGGCCCAGGCACCGGCCCCCGTGCCCGCACCGGCCTCAGCCCCGGCGGCGACTCCCGGCGGGCAGCCGTCGGCGTCCGCGCAGCAGGGTGCCGCGCAGGTGCGGCAGCTGTGGCCGCAGATCCTGGAGGCGGTGAAGAACCGCCGCCGCTTCACCTGGATCCTGCTCAGCCAGAACGGCCAGGTGGCCGGTTTCGACGGCAGCGTGCTCCAGGTGTCCTTCATCAACGCCGGCGCCCGGGACAGTTTCGTCGGCAGCAACAGCGAGGACGTGCTGCGCGCCGCGCTGGCCGACGCGCTGGGCGTGGACTGGCGGATCGAGTGCATCGTCGACCCGTCCGGCGGCTCCGCCGGCCCGGGGGGCGGTGCGCCGGGCGGCGGTGCCCAGGGCGGCGGGGGCTGGGGAGCCCCGGCGCGTCCGGTGGCGGCCGCTCCGGCGATGCCCGCCCCCGCTCCGGCGCCCGTGCAGGCTCCGCCGGTCCAGGCCGTGCCGGCGCCGGTGCAGGCTCCGCCCGTGGCGCCCGCGCCGGTGCAGGCCCCGCCGTCGGCTCCGCCGGTCCGGTCGGTGCGGTCGGTGGCCCCGGAGGACGACATCCCGGAGGCGGACGACCCGGACCTCAAGGAGGACGTGTTCTCCGGCCAGGAGCTGATCATCCGCGAGCTGGGTGCGACGGTGCTGGAGGAGATCCACCACCAGGGGTCCTGATCCGGGCCGGGCCCCCGGTCCTCGGCCGCCCCTGAGCCGACCCTGATCCGGCCCCGGTCCGGGGCCCGGGGCAGCGGGCAGCACGTAGGCTCGGCGGTGACGGACGAAGCATCGCAAGACAGCCGTGACAGCAAGGAGACAGCCGTGTTCCCCGGTGGTGGCCAGCCCAACATGCAGCAGTTGCTGAAGCAGGCGCAGAAGATGCAGCAGGATTTCGCGAAGGCCCAGCAGGAGCTGGCCGAGACGAAGGTGAACGGTACGGCGGGCGGCGGCCTGGTCGAGGCGACGGTGACCGGTGCCGGCGAGCTGGTGGCGCTGACCATCGCCCCGGCCGCGGTGGACCCGGAGGACACCGAGACCCTGGCGGACCTGATCCTGGCGGCCGTCCGGGACGCCAACCAGACCGCGCAGAAGATGCAGGCCGAGCGCATGGGGCCGCTGACCCAGGGCCTGGGCGGCGGCGGCATCCCCGGCCTGCCGTTCTGACGACCGGCTTTCGGGTCGACCGACTTTCGGGTCGAACAGTCTGTAGTTCAGACGACAGACCCATGTGATTTATGTGGGAGTCGGGCGTCGGGCGCTGTGTCCGACGCCCGATTCGTTGGATGATGGCACCGGAGCACCACCGGCCGTCCGGCACCACCGGCCGTCCGGCACCGCCGCTCGTTCGGCAGCACCGACGGTCCGGCACCCGCCGGCCGTCCGGTACCGCCGGTCACCCGGCACCCGCCGGCCATCCGACACCACCGACCATCCGGTACCGCCGGTCACCCGGCACCACCGACCATCCGAGGGAAGGCGCGACGTTGTACGAGGGCGTGGTTCAGGACCTGATCGACGAACTGGGCAGGCTGCCCGGCGTCGGGCCCAAGAGCGCCCAGCGGATCGCCTTCCACGTCCTGCAGGCCGACCCGACCGACGTGCGCCGACTGGCGCACGCGCTGCTGGAGGTCAAGGACAAGGTCCGCTTCTGCGCGGTCTGCGGCAACGTCGCGGAGGCCGAGCAGTGCCGGGTCTGCCTGGACCCGCGCCGCGACCTCGCGGTCATCTGCGTGGTCGAGGAGCCCAAGGACGTCGTCGCCATCGAGCGCACCCGTGAGTTCCGCGGCCGCTACCACGTGCTGGGCGGCGCGATCAGCCCCATCGAGGGCGTCGGCCCGGACGACCTGCGCATCCGCGAGCTGCTGTCGCGCCTCGCGGACGGCACTGTCACCGAGCTGATCCTGGCCACCGACCCCAACCTGGAGGGGGAGGCGACCGCCACCTACCTGGCCCGGCTCTGCAAGCCGATGGGCCTGAAGGTGACCCGTCTGGCGAGCGGCCTGCCCGTCGGCGGGGATCTGGAGTACGCGGACGAGGTCACCCTCGGCCGCGCCTTCGAAGGGAGACGACTGCTCGATGTCTGACCGGACGATCAACCAGCAGCCCCACACCCCCCACCAGCAGTCCCACGGGGAACCGGGGGCAGCCGCCCCGCACGAGGGGGCGCACGCCCCGCACACCCACGGCCACGGCTCGGAGCCGGACGACTTCGCCGTGCAGATCGCCGACTCGGTGGAGAGCTTCGTGCTCGCCGTCACCGAGGTCGCCAAGGGCGACGAGCCCGGCAGCGCGGTCTCGCTGCTGCTCCTGGAGGTCTCGCAGCTGCTGCTGGCCGGCGGCCGGCTGGGAGCGATCGAGGACGTCGTCCCGGAGGACCGCTTCGAGCCCGACGCGGGCCCGGAGCCGGACGGCGAGCAGCTGCGCGAGCGCCTCGCCGAGCTGCTCGCGCCGATCGACGTCTACCACGAGGTCTTCGACCCGTACGGCCCGCCGGAGAAGCCCAACGCCTTCCGGATCTCGGACGACCTGGCCGGCGTGGTCAGCGAGCTCCAGCACGGCCTGACCCACTACCGCGAGGGCCGGGTCAGCGAGGCGCTGTGGTGGTGGCAGTTCTCGTACCTCTCGAACTGGGGCACGACCTGCACGGCGGTGCTGCGGGCCCTGCAGTCGCTGATCGCCCACGTCCGGCTGGACAGTCCGCTCGGCGCGGTGCCGGACGGCGCGGACACCGACGACGACGGTCTCACCGACGAGCAGCTGGAGCAGCAGGCGGGCGACCTGATGGCGGCCGAGCTCGGGCTCGGGCGGTAGGCCGCTCCCGGGTCGCCGGCCGCCGACACGCGGGGGCGACACGCGGCCGCCGACACGCGGAGGGCGACACGCGCGGGGCGGAGTGCGGACGGCGGCGTGCCGGCGGCGGCCTGCGGACGGCCGCACGCGGTATGCGGCATTCCGCGGCAGCGCCTCCGGAGGCATCTTCGGAAGTGCTTTCGTCAGTGCCTTCGGATTGTGACGGATGCCTCAGCGAATCGGCCGGAAAAGAAATCCGGCCGGATCACCGTCCTCCGATCCGCCGATTCTTCGGAGCCGTGCCGAATCGCCCGCAGACCTGACGGCGGTGGCCCCCCGTACGGCCGCTCACGTGCTGAAACTACCGTCTCACCATATGGAAAGCGCCAGTCGCGGCACCCCTGCTCGGTAGACTGACGACGACCGCACCCCCCTCTCCCCAGGGGGGTACGGGGGCCCGTAGCCCCCGGAAAAGACTTCGAGTCGAGGAGCGCACGTGGGCCTTGTCGTGCAGAAGTACGGCGGCTCATCCGTTGCGGATGCCGAAGGCATCAAGCGCGTGGCCCGTCGGATCGTTGACGCCAAGAAGGCCGGCCATGAGGTCGTCGTCGTGGTGTCCGCGATGGGCGACACGACGGACGAGCTCATCGAACTCGCGGAGCAGGTGTCACCGCTGCCTGCCGGCCGTGAGTTCGACATGCTGCTGACCGCTGGAGAGCGCATCTCCATGGCGCTGCTGGCCATGGCGATCAAATCCCTGGGTCACGAGGCGCAGTCCTTCACGGGCAGCCAGGCCGGTGTCATCACCGACTCCGTGCACAACAAGGCGCGCATCATCGACGTGACGCCCGGCCGCATCCGCACCGCCCTGGACCAGGGCAACATCGCGATCGTGGCGGGCTTCCAGGGCGTCTCCCAGACCAGCAAGGACATCACCACGCTGGGCCGGGGCGGCTCGGACACCACCGCCGTGGCGCTCGCCGCCGCGCTCAAGGCCGAGGTCTGCGAGATCTACACCGACGTGGACGGCGTGTTCACCGCCGACCCCCGCGTGGTGAAGAAGGCCCGCAAGATCGACTGGATCGCCTACGAGGACATGCTGGAGCTGGCCTCGTCGGGTTCCAAGGTGCTGCTCGACCGGTGCGTCGAGTACGCCCGTCGCTACAACATCCCGATTCACGTACGCTCGTCCTTCTCGGGTCTTCCCGGGACGATCGTCAGCAACGACAACCCGCACAAGCCCGAAGGGGGCGAGATGGAGCAGGCCATCATCTCCGGAGTCGCCCACGACACCTCCGAGGCCAAGGTCACCGTCGTCGGCGTGCCCGACAAGCCGGGCGAGGCGGCGCGCATCTTCCGCGCCATCGCCGACGCCGAGGTCAACATCGACATGGTGGTGCAGAACGTCTCCGCCGCGTCGACCGGCCTGACCGACATCTCCTTCACCCTGCCGAAGACCGAGGGCCAGAAGGCCATCGACGCGCTGGGCCGGGTCAAGGAGGGCATCGGCTACGAGTCGCTGCGCTACGACGACGCGATCGGCAAGATCTCGCTGGTCGGCGCCGGCATGCGCTCCAACCCGGGTGTCACGGCGACCTTCTTCGAGGCGTTGTCCGCCGCGGGCGTCAACATCGAGCTGATCTCCACCTCGGAGATCCGCATCTCGGTGGTCACTCGCGCCGAGGACGTGCCGGAGGCCGTCCGCGCCGTGCACAGCGCCTTCGGTCTGGACAGCGAGAGCGACGAGGCCGTCGTCTACGGCGGCACCGGGCGATGACCCGGGAACGGAGCGGGAGCGCCGGGCGATGACCCCGGCCCCGAGCCGGAGCGCCGCGCCCCGCCAGGGCACCGCGCTCCGCCGCGGCGCCGGGCTCCGCCGGGGCGCCGGGCGATGACCCGGCGTCCCGGCCTCGCCGTCGTCGGCGCCACCGGCGCGGTCGGCGAGGTGCTGCTCGGGCTGCTCTCCCTCCGCCGGGACGTCTGGAGCGAGATCCGACTCGTCGCCTCCCCGCGCTCGGCCGGCCGTACAGCGATGGTGCGCGGGGAGGCGGTCGAGGTCCTCGCGCTGGCCGAGGAGGCCTTCGCGGGGATCGACGTCGCCGTGTTCGCCGTCCCCGACCCGGTCTCCGCCCAGTGGGCGCCGATCGCGGCGGCCAAGGGCGTCGTGGTGATCGACGACTCGGCCGTCTTCCGGACCGCCGAGGACGTGCCGCTGGTCGTCCCCGAGGTCAACGCGGCCGCGCTGCGGATCCGCCCACGCGGCATCGTGGCCAGTCCGGCCGGCACCACCCTGGCGATGATCGCCGCGGTCGGCGCGCTGCACGCCGAGTACGGGCTGGCGCAGCTCGTGGTCGCCACCTACCAGGCCGCCGGCGGCGAGGGCCGGGCCGGCGAGGCGGCGCTGCGCGCGCAGACCGGGCTGGTGGCGGGCACCGCGGTCGGTCGGCAGACCGGCGACCTGCGGGCGCTGATCGCCGATCAGGGGCCGTTCGCCGCCCCGCTCGCGCTCAACGCGGTGCCGTGGACCGGCGGGCTGCGCGAGGGCGGCTGGTCCGCCCAGGAGGCGGGCATCCGCGACGAGTCCCGCAAGATCCTCGGCCTGCCCGCCCTGAAGGTCTCGGCGACCTGCGTCCACATCCCCGTCGTCCGCACCCACGCGCTGGCGGTGCACGCGCGCTTCGAACGCGAGGTCACCCAGGAGCACGCGCAGGACATCCTGCGGGACGCTCCGGGCGTGGTCCTCTACGACGACCCGGCGGCGGGCGAGTTCCCGACGCCGAACGACGTGGTCGGGACGGATCCGGTCTGGGTCGGGCGGGTCCGCCGCGCTCTGGACGAGCCGGACGCGCTGGACCTCTTCCTGTGCGGGGACAACCTGCGCAAGGGGGCGGCGCTCAACCTGGTGCAGCTGGCCGAGCTGGTGGCGGCGGAGCTGACAGCGGGTGAGCCCGCGGCCGAGCCGACGGAGCCGGACGAGCCGGCGGGCTAGGACCACCGGGCTGGATCGACGGGCTGGAAGCACCGGGCCGGAACCACCGGGCCGGGCCCGTCAGGCCGGCCCCGACCGGCCCCGGCACGTTCCGATGTGCCCACATGTGTCCATACCTGTGTTCGCTCCTCGACACAATCCGTCCGGAATCCCGTGGGAATCCCCTGGAGGCCTCTTCCGTCGATGCGGAAGAATGGGCCCCGGCCGGGGCAACCATGACAGGGGATCGAGTGTCCAACGTGCGTGGCGAACGTGATGGTGGGGGCAAGGGCGGGCATCCCGGCGAGAGCCGCGGTGTCCTTCCCGTCGCGCGCCCCGTGGCCTGCGAGTAGGCCGGAAGAAGACCATATGACGGCGGCCGCACCCGGTGCGGCGGACTCCGGCGCGGGTACCGACGCGGGTACCAGCGAGGACCTCCTCACCGAGACCTACCAGGCGCACTACCGCTCACTGCTGCGGCTCGCCGCGCTGCTCCTCGACGACCTCTCGACCTGCGAGGACGTCGTCCAGGAGGCGTTCATCCGGGTGCACGCCGCCCGGCGCCGGGTGCGCGAGCCCGAGAAGACGCTGGCCTACCTGAGGCAGACGGTCGTCAACCTGTCCCGCTCCACGCTGCGCCGCCGCATCCTCGGGCTGCGACTGCTGCCGAAGCCCATGCCTGACATGGCCAGTGCAGAAGAAGGTGCTTACGATGCCCTGGAGCGCGACCAGTTGAAGGCCGCGCTGCGTGGTCTGCAACGCCGTCAGCGGGAGGTTCTGGTGCTGCGTTACTTCGTGGACATGACGGAGGCGCAGGTCGCCGAGACCCTGGGCATCTCGCTCGGCTCGGTGAAGGCCTACGGCTCGCGGGGACTCGCCGCCCTCCGCGTCCAGATGGAGGCCGGACATGGCTGAGCCGGACGGCAGTCGTCGGCGACCGGCGGACGGGGCCCCCGACGGGGACGCGACCGGCGGCCGCGGAGCCGCCGCTCCCGGCACCGGTAGCCCCGGCACCGGTACCCCCGGCACCGGCACCCCGGGGACGGGCGCTCCTGGCACCGCCGCTCCCGGGCCGGACCGTCCGGTCGGCGAGGTCCCGGAGCTGCTGGACCTGTCCACCGAGGAGCGGGCGCTGCGCGAGCTGCTGCACGGCGCCGTCTCCGGCATCCAGCCCTCGGTCGGCGGACTGCCGCGGATCCGGCGGGCCGTGCCCCGCCGCCGGGCAGCCCGGCGCGGTGCCTGGACCGGGGCGGCCGCGCTGGCCTTCGTCGTCGCGATCGGCCTGCCCGTCCTGCACGAGGGCGAGCACCTGGGGCTCTCCGGCGGCCCCGGCTCGGCCGACGCCAAGAGCCCGGCGGCCACCTCCCCCAGCACCGCCGGCACCGCCGGGGGCACCGGTGCGGCCCCGCACACGGACCCGAGCGGCACCGGCGACGCCTCTCCGTCACCCGGCGTGTCCACGGCCCCGCACACCCCCGGCGGCGGGCTGACGCAGACGGACGGCGGCATCGCGCCCACCGGGACCTCCGGCGCCGGGGACGTCGGCATCGTCCCGCTCTGCACCCGCTCGGACCTCGGTGAGGGCCTCGGACAGGTCGGCTCGGCCGACGCCGCCGGGCGGATCTACGGCTCGTTCACCGTCTACAACACCTCCGGGCACAGCTGCCGGCTCGGCGGGCCGGGCTCGGTGGCGGTCACCGCCGTCAGCGGCGGCGACCGCGGCCGCGTCCGCACCGCCGACCACACCCCGGGCGACCCGGCCGCCGGCCTGCCGGCGATGGACGGGGAGCCCCCGGTGCTCGCGCCGCGGGCCGGGTACCGGGTGCCGTTCGCGTGGGTTCCGGACCAGACCTGTGGCGGCTCGGGCGCCCTGACCACCCCGTCGAACGGCCTCTACAAGGCGGCGCTGCGCGCGGACCTCCCCGCCGCCGAGTCCGGTGCTCCGGCCTCCGTACCCAGCGAGGAGGCCAGCGCCAATCCGCCGGCCTCCTCGTCCCCGTCGGCGGGCCCCACCGGCGCCCCCAGCCCGACCGTGCCCCCGACCGGCAACCCGACCACCGCGCCGCCCGCCGTGACCGTCGCCCACACCCCGGCCCCCGGCAGCCCGGCGGCCGCCACGGCGACCCTGCCGGTGTCGTGCAGCGGCACCGTCTACCGCGGTGGCGTCCAGAGCCTCGGCGGTCCGGCACCGCAGCCGTCGGGCTCTCCGACGGCGGGGTGACTCCGGACGCGCCGGGAGCACGCCGCCGGTCCGGGCCCGGGGGTCGGAGGCCGGGCGGGTGTGAGGAGTGGTTACCGTGGGGGTGTGTACCGGTTCCTCCTGACTCCGCGCTGGCTCGGCGGCACCGTCGTGGCCGTGGCGGCCGTGGCGGTCTGCCTGTGGCTGGGCTCCTGGCAGCTCGGCCGGTTCGAGGACCGGGTGTCCACGCACCAGGAGACCAAGCAGGCGCTCACCGCTTCGAGTGAAGCCCGCCCGATCGACGCGCTGCTCGACCAGGCGAACCCGCAGGTGAGCACGGAGACCGTCGGCAAGGCCGTCACGGTGACCGGCAGCTACGACACCGAGCACCAACTGCTCGTCCCCAACCGGGTGGTGGACGGCAAGCAGGGCTACTACGTGCTCACCCCGCTGCGCACCGCCGACGGGCACGCCGTGGCCGTGGTGCGGGGTTGGGCGGCGGGGGCCCCCACCGCCGCCGAGCCGCCGCCGGGCGGACAGGTGACGGTGACCGGGCGTCTGCAGGCCAACGAGTCCGTGGGCAGCAACGGGGCGGTGGCGGGCGGCCTGCCCGCCGGACAGCTGGGCATGATCAACCGGGCGTCGCTGCTGAACGTGCTGGAGTACGACGGCTGGTACGACGGCTGGGTGGCCGCCGATGACGCGCCCGCCGGGCTGGTCTCCGTGCCGTCCGTGCAGCCGCAGGGCGGGGACGGGCTGACGCTGCGCGCGTTCCAGAACCTGGGCTACACCCTGGAGTGGTTCGTCTTCGCCGGGTTCGTGGTCTTCATGTGGTACCGCCTGGTGCGCCGTGAGGCGGAGGCGGAGCAGGACCGGGTCCTCGGGCTGGACCCGGTCCTGGACTGACCGGCGGCGTCCCGGCTCGGCCGGGAGTCAGCGCTCGGCCGGGGGTCAGCGCTCGGCCGGGGGTCAGCGCTCGGCCGGGGGTCAGCGCTCGGCCGGGGGTCAGCGCTCGGCCGGGGGTCAGCGCTTGGTCGGCAGGGCCGGTGCCGGTGTCGGCTTGACCGCCGGCGGGGGCGGAGTCGGCGTCGGGGGCAGCGGCCGGCCCGGGGACGAGGAGTCGGTGGGCAGCGGCGTCGGGTCGCTGTGGCAGTGGCCGTTGCCGTTTCCGCCGCCGTTGTGGTCGTCGGAGTCGTAGTGGTCGATGTGGTGGTGCACCGTGCGACCGGTCTTCGACCCCTTGGAGCCCTTGGAGCCCTTCGAACCGGAGGAGCCCGAGGAGCCGCCGGACCCCTTCGATCCCTTGGCGAGCTCGACGGTGCCGTCCGGGTCGGTCGGCTGGTACGCGGCCAACCGGACGGCGGTGCCCGCGGCGGCGTCACCGGACGCGCGCCCGGGGCCGCCCGCGGTCCCCGGGCCCGGCGCGCCCGCCCTGGTCGCGGTGGCGAGCGGCGTGGCGTGCGGCGCGGAGGACGGGGCCGAGGACGGGGCGGCGGGCGGCGCGGTGGGGGCCGCGGGCACGGCCGGTGCCGCGGACCCCGTCGGCACGACGGCCGAGGAACTCGGCGCCGGCGGGCCGGCCGGCGGCGGGCAGGCGGCGGTGGCCCGCTGCGAGCCCGAGCAGCCGGTGAGCACCAGGGCCCCGGCCACCGCCGCCGCCAGCATCAGGAGGCGTCTCACGCCGCCCCTCCGTCTCCGTCGCGCTCGGTCGTGCCCAGGTGACGCCGGACGAAGTCGATCTCCAGCCGCAGCTGCTTGATCCGCTCCTCCACCACCAGCGACCCGTGACCGGCGTCGAAGCGGTACACCTGGTGCGGCTTGCCGAGCTGCTCCAGCCGCTCGACGTAGTTGTCGATCTGCCGGATCGGGCAGCGCGGGTCGTTGACCCCGGCGCTGATGTAGACCGGCACCCGCACCTGCTCGACGTAGGTCAGCGGCGAGGAGGCGGTGAAGCGCTCCGGGACCTCCTCCGGGGTGCCGCCGAAGAGCGTGCGGTCCAGCGACTTGAGCGCCTCCATCTCGTCGGCGTACGCGGTGTGGTAGTCCGCGACCGGGACCGCGGCGACGCCGAGGGCCCAGCTGTCGGGCTGGACGCCCAGGCCGAGCAGGGTCAGGTAGCCGCCCCAGCTGCCGCCGGTGAGCACCAGCCGGGCCGGGTCGGCCAGACCGCTGTCGACCGCCCACTCGCGGACCGCCGCGATGTCCTCCAGCTCGATCAGGCCGACCCGCTCGTGCAGCGCGTCCGTCCAGGCCTGGCCGTAGCCGGTCGAGCCGCGGTAGTTGACCCGGACGACCGCGAAGCCGTGGTCCAGCCAGGCGGCCGGCCCGGCGGCGAAGGAGTCGCTGTCGTGGTGGGTCGGGCCGCCGTGGATCTCGAACACGGTCGGGTACGGGCCCTGCGCGGGCGTCGTCGGCCGCTGCACCAGGGCGTGCACCCGGCCGCCGGGCCCGTCCACCCAGACGTCCTCGACCGGCACCGAACCGGGCGGCACCGGGCCGGGCGCCCGCAGCACGACCGTCCCGGCGGTGGAGCGGACGGCGGAGGGCTCGGCGGCGGAGGACCACAGGTACTCGACGGTGCCGTCCGGACGGGCGGTGGCGCCGCCGACGGTGCCGCGCGGGGTGTCCAGGCGGGTCAGCCGGCCGTCGGCGAGCGAGTACGAGAACAGCTCGCTGCGCGCCTCGTACTCGTGCTCCACCAGCAGCTCCGCGGCACCCGGGCGCCACTGGGCGGAGACGTCGCCGGGCAGCTCGCGGCCCTGCTCGTCGCGCAGCGGGAGGGCGGTCTCGGCGCCGGTGGCGACGTCCCAGATCATCGGCTCCCAGCGGCCGGTGCGCTGGTGGGCGACCAGCAGGCGGGTGTCGCCGTCGACCGGGGCGAAGCCCAGGCAGGCGACGCCGCGCGGCTCGTCCCGGCCGGTGACCTCGTCCAGCTCGGCGACGGTCTCGACGCCGCCGTCCCCGGTGAGGCGGACCACCCGGATCGCGGAGTGCATCGCGTCGCCGTGCTCGGTGTGGTCGATGGCCAGCAGCGTGCTGTCGTGGCTGAGGTCGCCGATGCCGCCGTACTCCTCGTGCCGGTAGATCTCGACCGGCTCGGCGCTGCCGGGGCGGCGCAGGTGCAGGGTGGTGCCGTCCTCGTCGGTCGAGCGTCCGACGACCACGGTGCCGTCGCGGCCGAGGGCCAGGCCGGCCGAGTAGGAGGCGGCGAGGCCGGGCACGGCCTCCTCGTCGGGGCCGCCCGCGAAGGGCTGGCGGCGCCACACGCCGAACTCGTCGCCGTCGTGGTCGTCGAACCACCAGACCCAGTCGCCGTCCGGGGACAGCTCGGCGTCGGTGGTGCCGTTCGGACGGTCGGTGACCCGGTGGTGGGCGCCGGTGGCGCGGTCCCACGCGTAGACCTCGTAGGTGCCGGTCGCGTTGGACACGTACAGCGCCCGGTCGGGGGCGTCCTCGGCCCAGTCGGGCAGCGACACCCGGGCCGCCCTGAACCGCTGCTCCCACGCCGGTACGGCGCTCTTCTCCTCGCTCATCCGACCATCCAACCCGATCGGGGGGAGGGAAGGGAACGGGCGGGCGGGCTTCGGGCCGCCCGCCCCGGGTGCCGGGGGCGCCACCGGGGGGTGCCGCGGCGCGCGCGGCCGGGGGCGTCCACGAACGTCCGGCCCGGGCCCCGGGTTCTGCGGGCTCGGGCCGGGGGCGGGGAACGTGCCGGGGATCACGTCGGGTCCCGGGCCGGGGCTCAGGTCGGGTCCCGGGCAGGGGACTACGTCGGGTCCTGGACCGGGACCACGTCGGGCGGCTCGGGGTCAGCCCTCGGACGGCGCTCCGTGCGGCAGGAAGCCGACCAGGCCGACGAGCACCAGCTCCAGCGCCGCCAGGGCGAGGACACTGCGGCCGAAGGCGGCGGTCGGGTCGTCGGTGCCGTAGTAGACCAGGCCGATCAGCGCGATCCCGAGCGCCCCGCCGACCTGCTGCACGGTGGACAGCACCCCGGCCGCGGCGCCGGCCAGCCGCGGCTCGACGCCGGCCAGCACCACCGAGGTCACCGGGGCGATCACCAGGCCCATGCCGAGGCCGTCCACGAACAGCCCGGGCGTCAGCCACCGGACACCGCCGTCCGCGGCGTCGTACGCGGTGAGCGCCAGGAGACCGAGCCCGAGGGCCATCAGCAGTCCGCCGAGGGCGATGGTGCGCCGGTCGCCGATGCGGCTGGTGACACGGTGGGTGGTGTTGGAGGTGATCAGGTAGCCCAGGCCGATCGCGGTGAAGACCAGCCCGGCGCCGAGGGCGTCCAGGCCGCGGCCGAACTGGAGGTGCAGGGCGAGCACCAGGAAGAAGGAGGCCTGGCCGAGCCAGAAGGCGAGCTGGGCGAGCAGACCGGCGCTGAAGGGGCGGCTGCGGAAGAGCCGGGTGTCGACGAGCGGGGTGACGGTGCCGGTGGGGGCGGACCCGGTGGGGGCGGACCCGGTGGCCGTGCGGTGGGTGGCGCGGTGCTGGTGTCCGGCGAAGAGGGCCAGCAGCGCGAGGGAGGCGCCCAGACAGAGCCCGGTCCACAGCGGCCACCCCGACCGGGGCCCCTGGATCAGCGGCAGCACCAGGCAGGTCAGCGCGGTGGTGACCAGCAGTGCGCCGACCGGGTCCAGGCCGGGCCGCTGCGGGGCGCGGGACTCCGGCAGACTGCGGCGGACCAGCGGCAGGGCGGCCAGCCCGATCGGCAGGTTGATCAGGAAACAGCTGCGCCAGCCGAGGCCGAAGAGGTCCGCGCGGATCAGGAGGCCCCCGATCAGCTGGCCGAACACCGCGCCGACGCCCATGGTCAGGCCGTACCGGGCGAACGCCCGCGCCTGCGCGGCGCCGCTGAACGCGGTCCGCAGGATCGCGAGTACCTGGGGGCCCATCAGCGCCGCCGACAGGCCCTGCACCACCCGGGCGCCGACCAGCGCGGGCACCGTGGGGGCGAGGCCGCAGGCGGCGGAGGCGAGGGTGAAGAGGGCCAGGCCGAGCCCGAACACCCGGCGACGGCCGTACCTGTCGCCGAGGCGGCCGGCGGTGACCAGGCCGGCCGCGAGGGCCAGGCTGAAGCCGGCCATCACCCACTGGACGGCGTCCGGGCCGGCGCCGAGGTCGCCCTGGAGGGAGGGGAGGGCGACGTTGACGACGAAGATGTCGAGGGCGGTCATGAAGGTGGCGGTCAGGACGACCGGCAGCAGCCCCTTGGGGGCCGGTGGGGGCGGTGGCGTCATGGGGGCCGTCGGTGTTGTCGGTGTCGTCGGTGTCGTCGGTGTCGAGGCCCCGGCTGCGACCTCCCCGGGCAGCCGGGCGTTCAGGGCGGTGCTCATCTCTGGCGCTCCTCACGGTTGGCGTTCGCCGCCGAGGGGCGGGGCGGCGCTGTAGCGGCGCGGGGGTACCTCGGTGCGGCGGTACGGAGGTCCGCGGGCTCAGGCGCCCGGCACGCGGTCGAGGAAGCCGTACACCGCGCCGATCCGGCCGTCCGGGGTGGCCGCCAGCACGTCGAAGCCGATCACCACCGGCTCGGCGCCGGCCGGGCCGAGGTTCCACGTGAAACGGGCGATGTCATGGTGCGCGTCGACCGGGCCGAGGGTGAACTCCAGCCCCGGGAACTGGGCCTGGGCGGCGCCGATCAGCGCGTCGATCGCGTCCCGGCCGGTGACGGCGGCCAGCGGGTCGGTGTATCGGCCGTCCTCGGCCCACACCTCGTCGACCAGCTTGCGGCGGGCCGCCGGGTCGGTCTCGTTCCAGACCGCGAGGTAGCGCTCGGCGAGCTGCTGGAGGGTGGCGGTCGTGATCCCGGTCATCGTCATCTCCCGTGTTCCGGTGGGTTCCTGGAGCGTGCTGCCCCGGTGCTCACCACGGTAGGGACGGCCGGTCGGCGGCGAATCCGTCACGTATGGGTAGGGGGTACGTAGCCTCCGCCGGAGTACCGGGCCGTGGCCGGGTCGGCCGCGCGGACCGGATGGGTAGGGTCGGGGCATGCTGTACGGGAGGGAAGACGAACAGGCCGCCGTGGACGGGCTGTTGGACGGGGCGCGGGCCGGTCGCAGCGGGGTGCTGCTGTTCAGGGGCGAGGCCGGCATCGGCAAGACCGCGCTGCTGGACGACGCCGTCGTGCGGGCGGGGCAGGCGTTCCGGGTGGTCCGGGCGGCCGGCGTCGAGTACGAGGCGGAGCTGCCGTACGCCGGACTGAGCCTGCTGCTCGCGCCCGGCCTGGACCGGCTCGGTGTCCTGCCGGGGCCGCAACGGCGGGCGCTGGAAACGGCGTTCGGGCTCTCCGATGGCAGCGGGCCGGTCGACGCCCCGGCCGCCCTCGGACCCGCCGCCGACGAAGGGCACGCCGACGAAAGGCGCGCCGACCGGCTCCTGGTCGGTCTCGCCACACTCGGCCTGCTCGCCGAACTCGCGACCGACCGACCGCTGTTGTGCGTCATGGACGACGTGCAGTGGCTGGACCGGGCCTCACTGGACGCCCTGCTGCTGGCCGCCCGACGGTTCCAGGCCGAAGGGGTCGCCCTACTGCTCGCCGCCCGCACCGGCGGCGCGTCCGGGCCCGACGAGGGCCTGGCGGAACGCCCGCTGGGCCTGCCCGAACGGCGGCTGTCCGGCCTGTCCGAGGCCGACGCCACCCGCCTGCTGGCTCGGCGGACCGGTCCCGGCCTGCCCTCCGCCACCCGCGACCGACTGCTCGCCGAGGCGGCCGGCAATCCGCTCGCGCTCACCGAACTCCCGGTCGCCGCCGGGTCGCAGGCTCCGGCGCCGGGCGGCCTGCCGCTCACCAGCCGGCTGCTGATCGCCTTCCACGGCCAGGTCACCGGCCTGCCCGCGGCCACGCAAACCCTGCTGCTGGTCGCCGCCACCGAGGAGAACGGGGCCCTGGACGTCGTGCTGCCCGCCGCGGCCGACCTCGGCGTCACCCCCGAGCACCTCGCACCCGCCGAGCGGTGCGGACTGGTCGCGGTCACGGCCGAGCGCCGGATCGCCTTCCGGCACCCGCTGCTGCGCTCCGCGATCCTCCAGCGGGCCCCGCACCACCAGAAGGTGGCGGCCCACCACGCCGTCGCGCGGGCGCTGCCGGACGGCGACCGCCGCACCTGGCACCTCGCCCTCGCCGCCACCGCCCCCGACGCGGGCCTCGCCGACGCCCTGGAACGCGCCGCCGTCCGCGCCGAGCGCCGCGGCGGCCACGGCGGCGCCGCCGCGTACGAGCGCGCCGCCCGGCTCACCCCGGACCGCGACGGGGCCACCCGCCGACTCGTCCTGGCCGCCGAAGCGGCCACCGAGGAAGGCGAATTGGCGCGCGCCGAGGCGCTCGCCGACGAGGCGGGCGCACGCACCGACGACGCCTTGGCGCACGCCCTACTCGACCAGGTCCGGGCCACCGCGCACTTCTGGCGCGGCGCGTACCCGATCGCCCACCGGCTGCTGCTCGACGCCGCGGGCACCGACATCGACCCGACGTACGCCGCCCGGATGCTGCTGCAGGCCTTCCACGCCGCCTGGTACGCGGGGGAGGAGCCGGTGGCAGCGGTCCTGGACCGCCTGGCGGTCCTGCCGCTCGCCGCCGGCGACCCGCTGGCCCCACTCGCCCGCCACCTGCCCGCGGCCGTCCTGCCCGCGCTCGGCCGGCCCGCCGGGCCGCTGCCGCCCGTCCGGGAGGCCGCCGAGGCCGCCCGCCGCGCGGGGGCCGAGAGCCCGGTCGACCTGGTCCAGCTGTGCGGCGCCACCCTGGTCCTCGGACGCGACGAGGAGACCGCCGAACTCGCCGCCGAACTGATCGCCGAGGCCCGCGCCAAGGGCACCGTCGGCGTGATGCCCACCCTGCAGTTCTTCCGGGCCGAGGCCGAACTCTTCCACGACAGGCACCGCGACGCCGAACTCACCGCCACCGAGGGCCTCGGCCTCGCCCGGGACACCGGCCAGCACCAGTGGGTCAGTCAACTCACCGCGCTGCTCGCCTACCTGGCCGCGCTCGACGGCCGGACCGACCACTGCGCGGAACTCGCCGCCGCCGCCCTCGCCGCCACCGGCCCGCAGACCGCCGCCCCCGCGGCCGGCCTGGCCTGGGCCCGGTGGGCGCTCGCCCTGCTCGACCTCGGCCAGGGCCGGATCGGTGCCGCCGCCGACCGGCTGCACACCCTCACCACCGGCCCGCACCGCCACCACGTCAGCGCCACCCGGGCCGTACCCGACCTGGTCGAGGCCGCCGTCCGCCTGGGCACCCCCGAACGCGCCGCCGAACCCTACGAACGCTTCGCCCGCTGGACGGCCGCCGCCGACCGCCCCTGGGCCGAGGCACTCCGCCTGCGCTGCCAGGCCCTGCTCGGCCCCGACGAACTCGCCGAGGAGGCCTACCGCGCCGCCCTCTCCCGGCACGAAGCGGCCCACCGCCCCTTCGAACAGGCCCGCACCGCCCTCCTCTACGGCGAATGGCTGCGCCGCACCCGCCGCCGCACCGACGCCCGCCCCCACCTGCGCGCCGCCCTGGAGACCTTCGACCGCCTCGCCGCCCACCCCTGGGCCGCCCGCGCCCGCACCGAACTCTCCGCCACCGGCACCCCGGCCCCCACCCCGGCCGCCCCCACCGGCACCCCGCCGTCCCCGCTCACCCCCCAGGAGCTCCAGATCGCCCGCCTCGCCGCCCAGGGCCTCACCAACCGCGACATCGCCGCCCAGCTCTTCCTCAGCCCCCGCACCGTCGCCCACCACCTCTACAAGGCCTACCCCAAGCTCGACATCACCTCCCGCACCGAACTCCCCACCACCCTCTGACCCGCCCGCCCCTCCCGAACGCCGCAGGCCCCGCCGCCCCCGGCCGGGCCTGCGGCCCACTTGCTACTCGTCGACGTTCGGTGAGTGCTTCCAGCCCTCGGAGTAGTGGTCTCGGTGATAGGCCAGATGGGCTCGGTCCACCTGATGTCCAGGGGCTTCTCGCAGCTTTCCGATTTCTGTACCCGTGGCGTGGTCAGTGATGGTCAGCTCCTCCGAGATGGTCAGAGTGCCGAAGTCGAACAGGGCATGGTGGTTCGGACACAGGCAGAGGACGTTGCCGGCAACATCGGGCCCGTTGTGTGGCTGCCCCAGACCGCGGATGTGCGCCGCCTCCGCGTAGGAGCCGGTGGGCGTGCGAAGCCGCTCACCGCACACCTGGCAAGCGAAGTCGTGGGCCCGCTTCACGAAGTTCGCCACCCGGGTGCTGCGAACGATCTGACGAACCTTGACTTCGAGCCGTGTGGGAGTGTCCTGCCCCATGGGTTCCTGCAGTATCGGCGCCTGGAGGGCCGGTACGTAGTCAAACAGGCTTACGAGTCGGTAGCGCCAGATTCGGAATCCGGAACGGCCGACATCGTGCCAGGAGTCCTCCACCCGGAAGAGCCCGTCATAGCGGTAGCTGGGGTTGGAGGTCTTGGAGCTGTGCCGTACGGCACGGACCACCCGGACCGGTGAGTCCGTGGTCTGGCTGGTGAACAGGGCGGCGTTGCCGCGAGTGAGTTCTTGGTCTTTCACCTGGCGTTGGGTTTCCGGGTCGCGTCCGCCTTGCCCGGTGTAGACGATGACATCGCCATGGTCCTCGTCGTCCTCGTAGCCTCCGGAGATGACGATGGACTCAGCTCCGAACTCCGCTGTGCCGCAGATACCGGCTTGAAGCGGTCGGTGCACCTTGGAGGCCGCCAGTTCCCGCCGGTTGGCGAAGGAGCGACCGACGTGGATTCCTGGGACTTCTCCGTAGCCGTCGAAGTCGGTGGGCGTGGTGGTGAGGGCAGCTGCCGGCAACGTTTGGACCTTTCGACGTCAGCGGATCGATGGACTCATCGACGTAGGAGTTGGGCTTCGTACCGCAAACGCTCATGCACACGGCGCGGTTCCGTGGCCGGTGGTAGTCGTCGGTCGGGACGAGCATCGAGCGAACTGTTCGCCGGGCGGAACCAGTTGAAGATAAATGGCAGTCGTGGTGTCGGGGGACCGGCCTACCATGCCCTCCATGAAGATTCGAAAGTTCTTGCATGAGGTTGGTACGACCTACGATCGCCGGCAGGGGACCAGCACGCCGACGGCCCGCCTCCTCCGGGACGCCCCTTCTCACTTCGCCAGCCATGTGCAGGGCGAATACGTCATCAAGGGGAGTGCAGGAGCTGGCGCCGCAGCCTTCTGCCCGTGGGTGGCGTTCTTCGACCCGGACGAGACAACCACGGCTCGGCACGGCATGTACGTGGTGTACCTCTTCGCCGAGAACATGGAAACGGTATCGCTCAGCCTGAACCACGGTGTCACCGAGCTCCACGGGAAGTACGGGTCCGCGGAGGCGAATCGCAGGCTTGCCAAGGAAGCGGGCGCCATTCGAGGAGCGTTGTCCGCAGGAGGGGGTCATAACCTGGACGCCAGTATTGACCTCGGCGGACGGTCGGGACTGCCCCGATCGTACGAGCACGGGAATGTGGTCGCCCGCACGTACAGGGTTGACGATCTGCCCGGTGAGGACGTGTTGTGCGATGACCTCCGGCAGTTCATCGCGCTCTACCAGGACGCTCTGGTCGTTCGGGAGCAGCTGCGGCAGACGACGCGGGACGTCATCTGCACGCTTCGAGCTGAAGGCACGTGGCCTCATGAGCAGAGCAAGAACGCACTGCTCCACTTCGCGCCGAAGAGCGACGACGAGTACGTGCAGACCATGGTGAGCCGCGAGATCGTGAAGACGAGGAAGCACGAAACCCTCGTCCGGGACTATGGAAACCACCTCCACACCAACGGATTCGAGGTGGGAACCAACGTGCACCCGAGGGACATCGTGGCTCGCAATGAATCCACGCACTGGCTGATCGAAGCCAAGGTGGTGCGGCGTGGGAACGCCACCCACGCGGTGCGAGAGGCGCTCGGGCAGCTGGCGACGTACTCGTTCCTGCTCTACCCGCCCAAGGAACAGCCGAAGCAGCTGGCTCTCTTCACCGAGGGCATTGGCGATGTCTACGTCCGGCTCCTGGAGCACCACGGCATCGCTTCCGTGTGGCGTTCCGCAACTGGGTGGTCGGGATCGCCCAGCGCGGTCGCAGCGGGATTGGCCGAAGCGGTGGCAGCAGGGGCCCCTTAGGTTCCTGCCGTCGCTGACCGGACGAGCTTGCTGGCCCCACGCGAGAGGGGAGGCGTGTGAGCCGCACCACGGCCGCGCGATCTCTTCTCGGGTCAGGCTTGGCCAGTGATCGACGGTCACGCACAACGACAGAGGGCCTGCCGGATTTCTCCGGCAGGCCCTCTGCAGTGGGTCGGGGTGGCGGGATTTGAACCCACGGCCTCTTCGTCCCGAACGAAGCGCGCTACCAAGCTGCGCCACACCCCGGTCTTTCTGTTTGTCGCTCCGTCTCCTTCGCGACGAGTAGAACTCTACCGGACGCTCGCCGAGACACGAAATCCGGTTTCGAGCGGGCGTCCGGCGGGGGTCAGCGGGGGGCCGGGGTGAGGGTGAGGAGGGTGGCCTCGGGCGGGCAGGCGAAGCGGACGGGGGTGTAGCGGTTGGTGCCGCAGCCGGCCGAGACGTGGAGGTGGGAGCGGTGGCCGCCGGCGGTGTGGGTGGAGAGGCCCTTGACCCGGCGGGTGTCGATGTCGCAGTTGGTGACCAGGGCGCCGTAGAAGGGGATGCAGAGCTGGCCGCCGTGGGTGTGGCCGGCCAGGATCAGCGGGTAGCGGTCGGCGGTGAAGGCGTCGAGGACGCGCAGGTAGGGCGCGTGGACGACGGCGAGGGAGAGGTCGGCGTCGGGGGACGGGCCGCCGGCGACCTCGCTGTAGCGGTCGCGGCGGATGTGCGGGTCGTCGAGGCCGGTGAACTCCAGGTCCAGCCCGTTCACGGTGAGCCGGCCGCGGGTGTTGGTGAGGTCGAGCCAGCCGGCCCCGTCGAAGCCGTCGCGGAGCTTCTCCCACGGGTTGTGGACGGCGCCGGTGATGCCGCGGCGGGCGGTGCCGTCGGGGTTGTTCATGCCGTGGGCGCCGCTGCGCATGGCCTGGAGGTAGCGGGCGGGGTTCTTGCGGGCCGGGCCGTAGTAGTCGTTGGAGCCGAAGACGTAGACGCCCGGGAACTCCATGAGGGGGCCGAGCGCGTCGAGGGTGGCCGGGACGCCGAGCGGGTCGGAGAGGTTGTCGCCGGTGTTGACCACCAGGTCGGGGCGCAGGCCGGCCAGGCTCTTCAGCCAGCGCTGCTTCTTGCCCTGCCCGCTCACCATGTGGATGTCGGAGACCTGGAGGACCCGGATCGGGCGGGCGCCGCGCGGGAGGACGGGGACCTCGATCCGGCGGAGGCGGAAGGCCCGGACCTCGTACCCGACGGAGTAGGCGAGACAGGCGGCGCCGGTGGCGGCGATGCCGAGGGGAACGGAGTACAGCGGTCGCATCAGCCCATGCTCTCAGACGGTGGATCAGCCGGCGCACGCCCGGAGTCGGCGGGGTCGGGGGCGGCGGGCGGTGCCTCCTGGGACTCCCTGCGGGCGCGCAGGGCACGGACCTTGTGGAGGTTGCCGCAGCGTTCCATCGAGCACCAGCGGCGGCGGCCGGGCCGTGAGGTGTCGACGAAGATCAGTCGGCAGTCGTGCCCGGCGCACTCCCGGATCCGGTCCGCGTACGGGCCGGTGAGCAGGGCGATGGCGTCCCGGGCGAGGGTGGAGGTCAGCTGCGCTCCGTCGGCGGGCGGCGGGGCGGCCGCGGTGCCGTCCGGGGCGATCCGGGGGACCAGGGGCGGGTGCTCGGCGGCCCGGTTGAGGACGGCGTAGTCGGCGGGTTCGCCCGGACGGCCGTGAGCCCGGGCGGCGGCGAGGCGCCAGAGCGCGTCGCGCAGGGTGCGGGTGCCGGCGAGTTCGGCGGGGGAGATCCGGACGGCGTCGGCGGGCAGCCGCAGCCGGGACGGCGGGAGCCAGGCGGCGAGGTCGGCGGGCCGGTGCAGCACCTCGTACCGGGCGTACGGGTCGGGGCCGCCGGTGGTGAGCAGTTCCAGGCAGAGGACGCCGGGGTCGAAGTGGAAGCGGCTGCCGCCGGGGGTGGTGAGGAGCAGCCCGGGCGGGGCGTTCCGTGCGGCCTGGTTCCGGGTGGCGGTGTTCCCGGCAGCTGGGACGGCTCCGTCGGTCATGCGTCCCAGGGTAGGTGTAACCGGCTGGGGCGGTGACGGCCGGCCGGGGCGGGCTGACCCCCGCTCAGGCGGTCCGCGCCCCGCCCGCCACCCGCGCCCCGCCCGGCACCCGCGCCCCGGGGACGGGGACGGGGACGGGGACAGGACGGGGCGGGGGCGGACCGGCCCGGGCTCAAGCCGGGATGGCGTTGACGTACTCGCGCATCATCCGGGGGACCCGGTACGCGTACTGGTGGCCGCGCCTCACCTGGACGACGGAGAAGTCGACCAGCTCGGCCAGCACGTCGAGGTTGCGCGATGGTTCCCGGCCGCCGTCGACCGGCTCCTGCCGGACGTCGTCGATGGAGAACTCCTCGGGGAACCGGGAGAGCCGTCTGAGTGCCCGGCGCTGCCGTTCGTCGAGCAGCCCGTACGCCCAGGCGAGGCTGCGGTGCAGCGAGCGGTGGTGGGAGAGCCCGCCGACCTCCTCCTGGGCGAGGATCGGCAGCACCCGGCACTCGTCCACCAGGACGTGCAGGGGCACCGAGCGCATCCGGACGGCGGCGTTCTCGATCGCCAGGGCCAGGCCGCCGAGGCGCCGGCAGAGCTCGACCACCTGCGGCATCTGGTCGCCGAGGTCGAGCGTCGGGACGACGGAGTGCACCCGGCGGCAGAACAGTTCGGCGGCGGGCGGGCAGCCGTACGGGTCGTCCGGGTGGCCGACCGACAGCGGCGACACCTCCCACAGGTCGGCGGGGACGCCGGCGGGTGCCCGCAGCGAGGTGATCATGATGTGGAGCGCCGGGTGCCGTGCGAGCAGCTCCCTGACCTGCCGGGCCACCGTGTCGATGACGTGCTCGGCGTTGTCGACGACCAGCAGCATCCGCGGTTCGGGGCCGGTCCGCGGGTCGTGGCCGAAGCCCCGGAGGAGGGTGTCGAGCGCGCGCTGCGCCTGGGCCGCGGCGGCCGCCGGGTCGACGGCCTCGGGGGTGACCGAGCCGAGCTCCAGCACCGCGACGCCGTCCCGGAAGCGGTCCAGCAGGTGGGCGGCCGCGTCGAGCGCCAGCCGGGTCTTGCCGACCCCGGCCGGTCCGGTGAGCACGAGCGGGCGGCCCGGGCGCAGGGCGGTCACGACGTGCAGCAGGTCGGCCTGACGGCCGACGGTGACGTCCGTCTTGGGCCGCAGCCCCTGCCAGCGCGCGTTGTCGGGGAGTTCGGCGGCGGGGGCCGGTGGTCCGGCTTCCGGACGGGCGGGCAGCAGTCCGGCCGGGACGCCCGCCTGGGCGACCCGGGAGAGCAGGGCGTCGTCCCGGCCGGCGGCCGCGGAGAACAGTGCCCCCACCAGGAGTTCCACGGAACTGCGCCGCGGATTCCTGATGGCTCCGGTTTCCAGATTGCGAATGGTGCGGACGCTGACGGTGGAGTGCTCGGCTAATTGCTCCTGGCTCCATCCGACCAACTTCCGTTGGGTCACCAACATCGAGCGAAGCTGATTGCTGTCCATTCCCCCGCGCTTCCTGCTGTCGTGAGCAGAATAAAAGTCAGAACTCAGGTGCGCCGCTGGCGGCGCCAATCACTCCGAGAAACGGTCGCTTCCGTCCGGCCCGTCCGGGAGGGCGGTCGGGCAGCCGGACGGCCGGGCGGTCGGGTGGAGCGCGGGCGTGTGCGCTCGGGTCGACGCCCGTGTCGGCGGCGGGCAGCGAGGCGACCGGGGTGCAAGGTGTCAGGATCGCCAGGTGCCTGGGCGGCAGTCTGCCAATGCCGTGGAATAATGGATCGGGGACGTGGTGAAGGTTTTCAATGGCTTTTCAGGACGGCGTTCGAGGTGATTCGGCGGTGAGGTGATCGCCGCCATCCGGCTGCTCCGGCGATGCGCGAACGAGTGTACTACGCGGACTATTTCCGGCGAAGCGATCACAACGTTCGATTCGTCCCCCAGGGACCGGCAACTTCGCTTCGGAACCGGCAATTCTCGGCATTTCGGACGAGAATGTGGGAGCATTATCGGCCAGTGTGGCCGAATCCATTCGCCCGTTACCGGCGGTGGGGCGTCGATTGTTCACGGACTCGACCGCCGTCCGTTCCCGGTCCTTACGGTTGCGGTCCGGGCCGCCGCGGCCCGGACCTCGTCCGCCCGGCGCGTCGCGGGGCGGTGGTCGTCCGGGGTTGTCGGGGGATACTCGTTCAACTGCGGAAACCCCGGTGGATGCCACGGGAAACCTGGTTGAGCCCACCCACAGCCGAAGGATAAGAAGAGGAAATGACAACGCTCAAGGAGCAGCTGCAGGAGGACCTCACGGCTGCCATCAGGGTCCGGGACGAGCTGCGCGCGTCCACCATCCGGCTCACGCTGGCCGCCGTCACCAGCGAGGAGGTGGCGGGCAAGCAGAAGCGCGAGCTGTCCGACGCCGACGTGCTGAAGGTGATCGGCCGCGAGGCGAAGAAGCGCCGGGAGGCTGCCGAGGCCTTCGGGAACGCCGGCCGGACGGAGCAGGCGGCCCGGGAACTGGCCGAGGGCGAGGTGCTGGCGACCTACCTGCCCAAGCAGCTCACCGACGAGGAGCTGGCCGCGATCGTGGCCGCCGCGGTGGCCGAGAGCGGCGCGAGCGGCCCGCAGGGGATGGGTGCCGTCATGAAGCTGGTGAAGCCCAAGGTCGACGGCCTGGCCGAGGGCGGCCGGGTCGCCGCCGCCGTGAAGGCCGCCCTGGCCTGAGCCGGCCCGGGTGGGCCCGATCAGGCCCGGCCCGAAAGCCTGAACGCCCGAAAGCCCGAACGCCCGTGCCGGGCGGCGGAAACCCCGGCGCCCCGGTGGCACGCCGAAGGGGCGCCCTCCGTACTACCGGAGGGCGCCCCTTGGCCTGTTCATCGGCCGCCGCACCCGGCGGCCACCCGGCCACCCGGCCACCCGGCCACCCGGCCACCCGGCCGTCCGGGCCCGGCGGCCGCCGCCGGAGGGCGGGTCAGCCGTTCCCGTTCCCGTTGCCGCCGCCGTGCCGTCCGCCGTTCCCGTTCCCTCCGGGCATCGGCGGGAAGGTGAATCCGCCGGGGAGGGTGGGCAGCCCGCCGGGCAGGCCGCCGGGCAGGTTGGGGTTGCCTCCCGGCTGCTGCTGCGGCGGCGGCGGGTTGCCGGCCGGCGGCTGGGCGTTCGGGTCGGCCGGCGGGGTGGCGCCCGGGGTGGGCGCGGCCGGCTGCGGGTCCGGGATGTTGGCGGTCTGGATCGGCTCCAGCGGCGAGCCCTTGAGCGCCTGGTTCATCGCCATCGCCCAGATCGGGCCGGGGCCGTCGGCGCCGAAGACCTCGGGGAAGTACTTGCCGCCGATGGTGATGTTCTTCATCTTGACGCCGCCGGCCGGGCCGCCGAGCCAGACCGCGGTGGCCAGCGACGGGGTGTAGCCGCTGAACCAGGCGGCCTTCTTCTCGTCGGTGGTGCCGGTCTTGCCGGCGATCTTGCGGCCGTCGTCCATGGTCAGGGCGGCCGCGGTGCCCTTCTCGGTCACGTTCAGCAGGACGGCGTTCAGCGAGTCCGCGGTCTGGTCGGAGAAGGCCTGGCTGCACTGGGACTGCGGGACCGCGACCTCCTTGCCGTCCACCGTGGTGATCTTGTTGATCGCGATCGGGGTGCAGTACTTGCCGCGGGCGGCGAAGGTCGCGTAGACGTTCGCCATGGTCAGCGGGGAGAGCTCCAGGGTGCCGAGGACCATCGAGGGCACCTCCTGGAAGGCGTCGCCCTTGGCGGACTGGGTGATGCCCAGCTTGTTGGCCATCTGCTTCATCGCGCAGAGGCCGACCTGCTGCTCCATCTGCACGAAGTAGGTGTTGACCGAGCGGGCCATCGCCTCCTTCAGCTGGTACGGCCCGACCTCGCTGTCCTGCTCGTTCTTGACCGTCTCCTTGGGCTTGGCGTTGTTCTTCCAGGTGCCCGAGCAGGTGGACATCTGCGGGTAGTCGATCTTGTTCTCGGACGGGAACGGCTGGGTGTTCGACATGCCCGACTCCAGCGCGGCCGCGGCCAGGATCGGCTTGAAGGTCGAACCGGTCTGGAAGCCGTTGCCGCCGCCCATCGCGGCGTCCACGTTGAGGTTGACGACGGTCTGGTTCTTGTTCGGGTCCAGGCCGTACGGGCGGGTCTGGGCCATCGCCAGGATCTTGCCCGTGCCCGGCTCCATCATGGTCGCGGCGGCCGACACCTGGTCGGTCACGTTGACCTTCTTGGTGACGGCGTTCTGGGCGGCGGCCTGCTTGTCCGGGTCCAGCGTGGTGTAGATGTTCAGACCGCCGGTGTTCCACACCTTCTTGCGCTCGTCGGCGCTCTTGCCGAAGGCCGGGTCCTGCTTGACCACGTGGCGGACGTAGTCGCAGAAGAAGCCCATGCCGGCCTGGGCGGTGATGCAGCCGTTCTGCGGGTCCTTGTACTTCAGTCCCAGCGGGGCGGCCTTGGCCTCCTGGGCCTGCTCCGGGGTGATGTGCTTGTTCTCCAGCATCTTGTCGATCACGACGTTGCGGCGCTTGACCGTGTTCTCGGGGTAGCGCACCGGGTCGTAGGACGACGGGTTCTGCACCATGCCGGCCAGGGTGGCGGCCTCGGCGATGGTCAGGTCCTTGTTGCTCTTGCTGAAGTAGCGCTGGGAGGCGGCCTCGACCCCGTAGGCCTGGTGGCCGTAGAAGGTGATGTTGAGGTAGTTGGTGAGGATCTGGTCCTTGGACAGGTCCTCCTCCAGCTTGATGGCGACCTTGAGTTCCTGGATCTTGCGGCCCAGGGTTTTGCGCTGGGCCTCCAGGACGGCCGCCTGGTCGTCGCCGGCCTTCTCCACGTTGACGTTCTTCACGTACTGCTGGGTGAGCGTGGACGCGCCCTGGGAGGCGGTGCCGCTCTCCGCGTTCTTGCTGATCGCGCGCAGGACGCCCTTGAGGTCGACGGCGCCGTGCTCGTAGAAGCGGGCGTCCTCGATGTCCACCTGGGCGTGCCGCATGAAGGGCGACATCTGATCGGCGGTCAGAACGGTGCGGTCGCGCTCGTAGACCTTGGCGATCAGGCCGCCCTTGGCGTCGAAGATCTGGGTCGCCTGGGTGAGCGGCGGGGTCTTGAAGTCGTCGGAGATGTTGTCGAAGCTCTCCGCCGTGTCCTTGGCGGTCAGCCCGATGGCGCCGACGGCGGGCAGGGCGAGGCCTGCCAGCAGGACTCCGGAGAGCACGCTGACGCCCAGGAACTTCACGCCGTTGCCGGCGTGCTCCAACGGTGATCCGCCGGTCCGGCCGCGCGGAGCTCCGGTGTTGCCTGGGGGCTGGGGTGCCTGTGGGCGCTTCGGTGCCATGAGGAGAACCCTACGTCGCGGATTCCCGCCCGCAGGGGCAGGTGTTCGCCTAGGCTTGTCACAAGCTTGCGACAGCTGCGGTGCGTCAACATCATTCACTCTTGTGGGCGAGGAGACTTGCCCGGATTGCCCGCTGATGGCTGGGTTTTGAGGCAGCTGTGGCTGGCTGTACCCCTGTGGCCGGTTGCGCTCAGTGATGGCGCCTGTGTCGAGAGTACGGGCTCCGCTTTTGGCAAGGCGCGCGACCTGCGATCACTCCAACGAGTGAGCTGACCGCCACCCATAGTCCAATTGGGTCATGCGAGATTGAGCCCGAAGGGGCTGTTGCAAGCTGTCGTTCTTCCGTAACGTCCTCAACTGGCAACGGTGAATATGCCGTTGCCGCCGTGGGGGAGCCTCGAATACGGGAGAGGACGGCGCCGGCATGGGCTGGGTTGACGACTGGAGTGCGCAGGCCGCCTGCCGCACGAGTGATCCGGACGAACTGTTCGTCCAGGGGGCGGCACAGAACCGCGCGAAGGCGGTGTGCAGCGGCTGCCCCGTCCGGACGGAGTGCCTCGCGGACGCCCTGGACAACCGGGTGGAGTTCGGGGTGTGGGGCGGGATGACGGAGCGGGAGCGCCGGGCGCTGCTGCGCCGCCGTCCGACCGTCATCTCGTGGCGGAAGCTGCTGGAGACGGCGCGCACCGAGTACGAGGAGTCGCTCGCGACCGGAGTGATACTGACGGACTACGCCCAGGCGGGCTGAGCCCGGCCGCGCACGCGATCCGGGCCGGTCGGCCCTCGGGCACGGCCCGCGCCGCGCCGCGACGCGACGAGACCGTCGTGAACCACGCCGCGACGGCACCACCGCGAACCACGCCGCGACGGCACCACCGGCGCCCGGTCACACCGCGCCGTTGAGCCGGTCCCCGATGGCCCGCAGTCCGTCCAGGTCGTGCACGTCGCCCGGCAGCGCCGGCACCTCCACGATCGGCACGTCCGGGTACACCGAGACGAAGCGGTCGCGGGTTCGGCGTTCGCGCCCCATGATCTGCATCCGCTCGGCGTGCAGCCGCAGCAGCCCGGCCGCGAGCAGCTCCGCCTCGGGCGAGGCGTGCTCCGAGCCGTTCTCCTCCAGGGCCTCGGCGGCCGCCAGTGCCCGCTCCGCGGTGAGCTGGGGCGCCCCCGTGCCGTGCACCCGGTTGAGCACCAGCCCGGCCAGCGGCATCCGGTCCGCGGCCAGCCGGTCCACGAAGTACGCGGCCTCGCGCAGCGCGTCCCGCTCCGGCGCGGCCACCACCAGGAACGCCGTGCCCGGCGCCTTGAGCAGCTGGTACGTGCGGTCCGCGCGCTCCCGGAAGCCGCCGAACATCGAGTCCATCGCGCTGACGAAGGTCTGCACGTCGGTGAGCAGCTGGGCGCCGAAGATCTTGCCGAGGGTGCCGGTGAGCAGGCCCATCCCGGCGTTCAGGAAGCGCATCGCGCTGCGCCCGCCGACCTTGGCCGGGGCGGTGAGGATCCGGATCACCCGGCCGTCCAGGAAGGACCCGAGCCGGTTGGGCGCGTCCAAGAAGTCCAGCGCCGAGCGGGACGGCGGGGTGTCCACGACGATCAGGTCCCACTCCTCGGCGGCGCGCAGCTGCCCGAGCTTCTCCATCGCCATGTACTCCTGCGTGCCCGCGAAGCCGGCCGACAGGGACTGGTAGAAGGGGTTCTCCATGATCGCCCGGGCCCGTTCGGGCTCGGCGTGGGCCAGCACGACCTCGTCGAAGGTCCGCTTCATGTCCAGCATCATGGCGTGGAGCTCGCCCTCCCGCCGCTCACCGTCCCCGTCCGGGGCGCGGAGCGGCGCCCCCTCCATGCCGGTGACCCCCTTCACCACCCGGGGGGTGTTGTCGAGCTCGGTCAGGCCCATCGACTGGGCGAGCCGGCGGGCCGGGTCGATGGTCAGCACCACGACCTTGCGGCCGCGCTCGGCCGCCCGCAGCCCGAGCGCCGCGGCGGTGGTGGTCTTGCCGACGCCGCCCGAGCCGCAGCAGACGATGATCCTGGTCTTCGGGTCGTCGATCAGCTCGTCCACCGCGAGCCGCTTCCCGGTGCTCCGCACCCCGTTCGAGGTCATGCCGCCCCCTGCCGCTTCAGTTCGCCCGCCAGCCGGTACAGCCCGCCGAGGTCCACGCCCTCGCCCAGCAGCGGCAGTTCGTACGTGGGGAGCCGGAGCTGCTGGATGTCGGCGCGCTGCGCGCGCTCCAGTTCGACCCGCTCGGCGTGCTCCCTGGCCTGCTCCAGCAGCGGGTCGAGCAGCGGCTCCACCGTCGCCCGGACTTTCTCCGCGGCGCGGGTGCGCCCGCCGAGCCCGGCCTCCCCGAGGGCCAGCGCGACCTCCTCGCGGTGGTCCCCGTCCACCGCGGCCACCGCCGCCGCGTCCAGCACCGGCGGCCGGACCATGTTGACCATCACCCCGCCCACCGGGAGCCGCGCCTCGCGCAGTTCCTCGATGCCGTCGACCGTCTCCTGCACCGGCATCTCCTCCAGCAGGGTGACCAGGTGCACCGCGGTCTCCGGCGACTTCAGCACCCGCATCACGGCCTGCGCCTGGGTGTGTATCGGGCCGATCCTGGCCAGCCCGGCGACCTCGGCGTTGACGTTCAGGAAGCGGGTCAGCCGCCCGGTCGGCGGGGCGTCCATCACCACCGCGTCGTAGCGCCGCCGGCCGTCCTGGTCCTTGCGCCTCGTCGCCTCGCAGGCCTTGCCGGTGAGCAGGACGTCCCGCACGCCGGGCGCGATGGTGGTGGCGAAGTCGACGAAGCCGACCTTCTGCAGCGCCTTCCCGGCCCGGCCGAGCTTGTAGAACATCTCCAGGTACTCCAGCAGCGCCAGCTCGGTGTCGATCGCCAGCGCGAAGACCTCGCCGGGACCGCCCGGCCCGGCCGGCAGCCCCAGCTGGGCGCGGGAGACCGAGGCGATCCGGCGCTCCTCGTACGGGAGCGCGGCGATCCCGAACAGCTCGGCGACGCCCTGCCGGCCCTCGACCTCGATCAGCAGCACCCGTCCGCCCTCGGCGGCGAGCGCCAGGGCGAGCGCCGCGGCCAGCGTGGTCTTCCCGGTGCCGCCCTTGCCGCTGACCACGTGCAGCCGGACGCCCTCCCAGTCGGGGTCGCGCCGGGCCGCCTGGCCGGGGGTGCGTGCCACGCTCCGTCTCCGTCCGTCTCCGTCCTACGGGCGTCCCCTCCTGACGAGGGTGCCCCTCGCCAGGGTGCCCTCCCGCGAGGGTAACCAGGGAGCGCGCCGGATGCCGTGAGCACCTGGTCCGTCAGGCCGGATCATGCCCTCTTTGTGCCCCACCTCACACGCCTCGCGGCGGTCGGCGCGGAACGCCGCGACGGCTCGTCTAGAGTCTGGCCATGACCAAGTGGGAATACATGACGGCGCCCCTGCTGGTGCACGCGACCAAGGCCATTCTGGACAACTTCGGCGAGGACGGCTGGGAGCTCGTCCAGGTCGTGCCCGGCCCGAACCCGGAGCAGCTGGTGGCCTACTTCAAGCGGGAGAAGAACGCATGAGCAAGGCCGAGGAGAAGCTCGCCGCGCTGGGCCTGACCCTGCCGCCGGTGGCCGCCCCGGTCGCCGCCTACGTGCCGGCCGTGGAGTCCGGCGACCTCGTGTTCACGTCCGGCCAGCTCCCGGTCGTCGGCGGCAAGCTGCCGACCACCGGCAAGGTCGGCGCCGAGGTGTCCCCGGAGGAGGCCAAGGAGCTCGCGCAGATCTGCGCGCTGAACGCCCTGGCCGCCGTGAAGTCGGTGATCGGCGACCTCGACCGGATCGAGCGGGTCGTCAAGGTGGTCGGCTTCGTCGCCGCCGCCCCCGACTTCATCGCCGTCCCGGGCGTCGTCAACGGCGCCAGCGAGCTGCTCGGCGAGGTGCTGGGCGACGCGGGCGTGCACGCCCGCAGCGCCGTCGGCGTCGCGGTGCTGCCGCTGGACTCGCCGGTCGAGGTCGAGCTCGTGGTGCGCGTCAAGGCCGCCTGAGCGTGATCGCGGAGGCGGGGCCGGGCCTGTCCGGCCCCGCCTCCGCGCCACCGGAGTGCCACCGCGGTGCCGGCCGGAACGCGCTCGGAGCGCTGCCGGGCACGGCCTGAGTGTGGCCGGGGCGTTTCCGCCCGACCCGTGAGCCTGGCGGGAATTGTCGGACACGCCCTAGCATCCGGGCATGGACCATCGAGCGACGACGCTGCCGATGCCGCCCGGTTGGCCTGCCCGGATCCGGGCGGTCGAATCCGGCGCGGTGACCCCGCCGGTGCCCAGGGCCGCCGCGACCGTCGTGCTGCTGCGCGACACCGCCCAGGGGCCGGAGGCCTACCTGCTGCGCAGGCGCACCTCGATGGCCTTCGCGGCCGGAATGTACGCCTACCCGGGCGGCGGGGTGGACCCGCGGGACGCCGAGGTCGAGCCGGGCTGGGCCGGGCCGGCGCCCGAGGAGTGGGCGCGGCGGCTCGGCGTGGACGCCGGGACGGCGCGGGCGGTGGTCTGCGCGGCGGTCCGGGAGACCTTCGAGGAGGCCGGCGTGCTGCTGGCCGGTCCGGACGCCGACAGCGTCGCCGCGCCGCGCGACTGGTCCGCCGAGCGGGCCGCGCTGGAGGCGCACGAGCTGTCCTTCGCCGAGTTCCTCCGCGACCACGGGCTGGTGCTGCGCAGCGACCTGCTGGGCGGCTGGGCCCGCTGGATCACCCCGGAGTTCGAGGAACGGCGCTACGACACCTGGTTCTTCGTCGCCGTGCTGCCGGCCGGCCAGCGCGCGGCCCTGGAGGTCGGCGAGGCCGACCGGGTCGCCTGGCTGACCCCAACCGAGGCGGTGCGGGGCTACCGGGAGGGCCGGTTCGGCATGCTGCCGCCGACCGTGACGGTGCTGCGCGAGCTGTCGTCGGCGCGGACCGCGGCCGAGGCCCTGGCCGCGGCCGCCGCCCGCCCGCTGGCGCCCGTCCTGGGCCGGGCCGAGGTCCGGGGCGACCGCCTGACGGTCCGCTGGCCCGGATACGAGGAGTTGACCATCGACGGGGAGTTCCCCGAGGGCGCCTGAGCGTTCTCCCGGTGACGGTCCCGCCGGTCGGGACCACCCGTACGACCCGTACGACCCGTACGGCTGGTCGGACCCGTGCGACCGGCACGGCCCGCACGAGCCGCACGGCCGGTTGGACCCGCAGGACCCGTACCACCCCGTACCCCCTTCCCGCACCGACGCAGAGAGAGGACCGACGCCCGATGACCCACAACGCCGTGGCTCGCCGGACGGCACCCGAGCTGCCCGCCCGCCGCCTGATCCCCCGTGACCCCGCCTGCGAGAGCCAGGTCCCGTCCGCCGAGGCGACGGCGCGGCGCGCCCTCGTCCGGGAGCTGCCGCTGCGGGCCCTGCACCGAGACGGCGGAGGCGGCCGGTGAGCCGGCGAACCGTCGAGAGGCGCCCGTCGCGCGCAGCGGCCACCGAGTGCGGCGACGCGGCCACCGAACGTGGCGAGGCGGCCACCGAACGCGGCGAGGCGGGCGCATGAGCGGCCTCCTGCCGGGCGACCCCGCCGCCGCCGTCGGCGGCGAGGCCACCCCCCGGGCGCTGTGCGTGCTGGCCCCGAACCCGTCGCCGATGACACTGGACGGCACCAACACCTGGCTGCTCTCCGAGCCGGGCTCGGACCTCGCGGTGGTGATCGACCCGGGCCCGCTGCACGAGGGCCACCTGCGCCGGGTGATCGACCTCGCGGAGGAGCGGGGCAAGCGGATCGCGCTGACCCTGCTCACCCACGGCCACGCCGACCACTCCGAAGGCGCGGCCCGCTTCGCCGAGCTGACCGGCACCGAGGTGCGGGCCCTGGACCCGGCGCACCGGCTGGGTTCGGAGGGCCTGGTGGGTGGCCAGCGCCTGGACGTCGGCGGCCTGGACCTGCGGGTGGTGGCCACTCCGGGGCACACCTCGGACTCGCTGACCTTCCACCTGCCGGACGACGGGGCGGTGCTCACCGGCGACACCGTGCTCGGACGCGGCACCACGATGGTCGCCCACCCCGACGGCCGGCTGGGCGACTACCTGGACTCGCTGCGCCGGCTGCACACCATGGCCTCCCACCAGGGCGTGCGGACGGTGCTGCCGGGCCACGGCCCGGTGCTCGCGGACGCGCTCGGAGCCGTCGACTACTACCTGGCCCACCGGGCCGCCCGGCTCGCCCAGGTGGAGACCGCGGTCGAGGCGGGCCACCGGAGCGCGCCGGCGGTGGTGGCCCGGGTCTACGCCGACGTGGACCGGGCGCTCTGGCCTGCCGCCGAGCTGTCGGTGCGGGCCCAGCTGGACTACCTGGAGGAGCACGGGCTGATCCCCGAGCTCGACTGATCCCGGAGCCGGGCCACTCGACCCGGAGAACGCCTCGGTGAACGCCTCGGTGAACGCCTCGGTGGACGTATCGGTGAACGCCTCGGCGAACGCGGAAGGGCCCGTCCGAACCGGACGGGCCCTTCCGCGTCAGCGGGTGCGTGTCAGCGCGAGCGGCGCGACAGCCGCTCGACGTCCAGCAGGACCACCGCGCGGGCCTCCAGCTTCAGCCAGCCGCGGCCGGCGAAGTCGGCGAGCGCCTTGTTGACCGTCTCGCGGGAGGCGCCGACCAGCTGGGCCAGCTCCTCCTGGGTGAGGTCGTGGGCGACGTGGATGCCCTCCTCGGACTGCACGCCGAACCGGCGGGAGAGGTCCAGCAGGGCCTTGGCGACGCGGCCGGGCACGTCGGAGAAGACCAGGTCGGACATCACGTCGTTGGTCCGGCGCAGGCGGCGGGCGATGGCCCGCAGCAGCGCGATGGAGACCTCGGGGCGGGCGTGCAGCCAGGGCTGGAGGTCGCCGTGGCCGAGGCCCAGCAGCTTGACCTCGGTCAGCGCGCTGGCGGTCGCGGTGCGCGGGCCCGGGTCGAACAGCGACAGCTCGCCGATCATCTCGCTGGGGCCGAGCACGGCCAGCATGTTCTCGCGGCCGTCCGGCGAGGCGCGGTGCAGCTTGACCTTGCCCTCCGCCACGACGTACAGCCGGTCGCCCGGGTCGCCCTCGTGGAACAGCGACTCCCCACGGGCGAGGGTGACCTCGGTCATGGAAGCGCGCAGCTCGCCGGCCTGTTCGTCGTCGAGTGCCGCGAAGAGTGCGGCGCGCCGCAGAACGTCGTCCACGTGCTTCCTCCTTCTCGGCCGTACGGCGGGTGGGCCGTCCGGCGCAAGTTCCGTTCAGTGTTCTGCATCACCAAGCATGGCGCATGTCGCTCCGATCATATGAGGAGGGGGTGTGCCGAGGTGTGCCGTGCGGGGCCATTCGTACCGGCGGGTCACCGGGCGGGCCCGGTGGCGGGAGCCCGCGGGAGGGCGTCGGTCGAACCTCTGTCCGCTCTGCTCGAACGGGCAATCGACCCCCGTCGCGGGGGCGTACGGGCCCATGGACGGCGTACGGCGTACGGCGTACGGCGCGGCGGTCGGCGGGAAGACCGCCCGGCCCCGGCGGGTCGTCCGGGGCCGCGGGCGGTTTCCGTGCCCGGTGCCGTCCGGGGCCGCGGGCGGTTTCCGCGCCCGGTGCCGTCCGGGCGGAGTGTCAGGCGTAGAACGCCAGCAGCTCCGGAGCCAGCACCTCGGCCGCCACCTCGTGGGTCTTGCCCTCCAGCGTCCGGTGCTCGGCGCCCGGCACGGCCGCCGCCACCGCGCGGGTCGGGGCCCGCAGCGTCTCCGGGCTGGCGCCGCCGTCCAGGGCCAGGGTCGGCACGGAGATCTTGCCCAGGACGTCGACCGGGACGACCGCGCCGGTCCGGTCGCCGAGCGCCGCCGCGTCGTACGCCAGGGTCGGGGCGACCGCTTCGAACGCCGGCCACACCGGCGCGCCGCGCATCCCGTCGACCATCTCCGCCGGCGCTCCCGCGTAGACCATGAGGGCCGCGACGGCGTCCCCGCGGCGTCCTTCGGCGAGCGCCGCCGTCAGCTCGGCGACGTACTGGCGGAAGCGCTCGCTCTGCGCCTCGTCGGTGCTGAACGGCGGCTCGTAGACGGCGAGCCGGGTGATGCCGATGTCCGCGGCGGCGGCCCGCAGGGCGAGCGCGCCGCCGGAGGAGTGGGCGAAGACGCCGGCCGAGCCGCCGGCCGCG
Organism: Kitasatospora sp. NPDC002543; assembly: GCF_053594915.1. NCBI lineage: Bacteria > Bacillati > Actinomycetota > Actinomycetes > Kitasatosporales > Streptomycetaceae > Kitasatospora > Kitasatospora sp. NPDC002543. The sequence goes on from NZ_JBSFWR010000004.1 coordinate 138,698, forward strand.
GCGATGACGGCGGCCAGGTCCTCGATCTCGCGCTCCACCGCGAAGGGCAGGGTGTCCCCGCTGTCGCCGCGACCGCGCCGGTCGTAGCTCCACACGGTGTGGTGCTCCGCCAGCTGTCCGGCGATCGCGGCGCTCGGGCCCATGTCGCGGCGGCACAGCGCGCCGTCGACCAGGACGACCGCCGGGCCGGAGCCGATGACGGTGCAGGCGAGGACGGTGCCGTCGGTGGAGACCACGGTGCTCATTCGGTGTGTTCCTTCTGTCGCGCGAGTCGGTCATGGGGGTAGACCGGGGTGCGCCGCAGAACTCATCGCTCCGGCCGCGACTTTTTTCGGGCGGGTGTCCGGGACCCCCGGCCCGAGGGGTCCCGCTCAGATGTTTCACAGGTAAATTACCTGCTAATCTTTTTCCATGGTCACAACCGCCCAGTTCCGCCAGGCACTTCGGGTCGGTCCGGCCGGAGACGGCTGGCACAAGCCCGCGCTCAGCGCCGTGGTCACCCTCGGCACGCTCAACCTCACCCTGCTCGGCCTCGGCCGGCTCGACCTCGCCCTCTACACCTCGGCCGGCGGCCTGGGCGCGCTGTACGGGCACGGCCTGCCGTACCGGCCCCGGGCCCGGATGCTGTCCGGCGTGCTGCTCGGCACCGTGCTCAGCACCGGCGCCGCCCTCACCGCCGCCGCGCTGACCCGGGACGCCGCCGTCCTGGTCGCGGTGTCGGCGGTGCTCGCCGCCCTGCACAAGCTGCTCTGCGACGCCGCCCGGGTCGGCCCGCCCGGCAGCCTGATCATCACCTTCACCTCCGCCAGCTGCGCCTTCCTCCCGCAGCGGCTCGCCGAGGTGCCGCCGCACCTGGCGCTCACCGCGCTCGGCGCCGCGGTGGCGTGGCTGGTCTGCATGGCCCCGGCCCTGGTGCGCCCGTACGGGCCCGAGCGGATCGCCACCGCCCGTGCCCTGGAGGCCGCGGCCCGGCTGCTGCGGACCGGGCCCGGCCGACCGGACGCCGCCGCCCGCACCGCGCTGGTCGGCGCGGTCGAGGCGGCCTGGCAGAGCCTCGCGCTCTCCACCCCGGCCCGGCGGCGCGCCCTCGGCGACGCGCCCGAGCGGCTGCTGGTGCGCGCGGAGTCCGCGCTGGCCGGCCAGGCCCGGCCCGAGGACGCCGAGCGGTACCTCGGCTGGGCCCGCGACCTGCGGCGCGGCCGCCCGCTGCCGTCGATCGACCTCACCGAGGCGGAGGCCGCCGAACCGGCCGCCCGCCGCCCCGGCCCCCGGCCCCCGCTCCGGCGGGCGCTGCGGCCCGGCTCGGCGCTGCTGCCGATCGCCCTGCGGGTGGCCGTCGGCTGCGCCGGCGCCGGGTGGCTCTCGCTGGCGCTCGGCGTCGGCCGGCCGTACTGGGCGGTGGTCACCGCGGCCTCGGTGTTCCAGGCCAACAGCATGCTGTCCTCGCAGCGCGCGCTGCAGCGGGTGCTGGGCAACCTGCTCGGGCTGCTGCTGTTCACCGCCGTCCTGCCGGTCGCGCACTCGGGTCCGGTGGCGCTGATCGGGCTCGGGCTGGTCTGCCAGTTCGGCGCGGAGGCGACGATCGCCCGCAGCTACTGGCTGGCGACGGTCTTCGTGACCCCGATGGCACTGCTGATGACGGAGTTCGCGGGCCCGCAGCCGGCCGGGGCACTGGTCGCCGACCGCTGGCTGGACACCTGCGTCGGCGCGCTCACCGGCCTCGCGGCCTGCCTGCTGGTCACCAACCGCCGCACCGCCACCCGGCTGACCCGCGCCCTGGCCGGAGCCGAGGCCGCCGGCCACCGGGCGCTCGCCGCCGTCTCCGCCGCCGCGGCCGTGAGCGCTCCGGAGGCGCGCGCCGCCCGCACCGGCCTCGCCGCCGCCGTGCTGGAGCTGCGCGAGGCCGCCGACACCGCCGCCGGCGAGTGGCGCCGACCCGCCCTCCCGCACCAGCGCGCCACCGCCACCGAACGGCAGGCCCACCACCTGCTGGCCGCCCTGCTGGAGCGCCGCGGCCGCGGCGACCTGCCGGACACGCCCTAGGATCGACAGGGTCGAAGCCGACCGGCAGGCCGCAGAACGGGAGCAGCACACGTGGAGGACGTCGTCGCAGGTGTGCTGCGCCAGTGGGAGCGGGCCTACCCGGGGCTGGACACCGGCCCGATCGCCGTCCTCGGCCGGATCAACCGCTGCGCCGCCCTGCTCCAGCAGACCCCCGACCCGCTCACCCGGGCCGGCCTCACCCGTGCCGAGTTCGACATCCTCGGCGCCCTGCTCCGCCTCGACCGCGAGCTGACCCCCACCCAGCTGGCCCGGGAGAGCTTCGCCTCCGGCGCCGCCGTCACCAAGCGCCTGCGGCTGCTGGAGGAGCGCGGCCTGGTCAGCCGCCGCACCGACGACCGGGACCGCCGGGTCGCCCACCTCTCGCTCACGGAGGAGGGCCGGACGCTGGTGGACGGCCTGATCCAGGAACTCGTCGCCTACGACCGCGCCCTGCTGGCCGGCCTCACCCCCGACGAGCAGGACCGGCTCGCCGAGTCCCTCAGCGGCCTGCTGAACAGCCTGGAGGGGACGATCGGCCGCACCCCGGGCTGAGCCCGCACCCCGGGCCGAGCCCGCGGACCGTGACGGAGCGCCAACAGCGTTGCTCCGCCGGGAAACTATGCTCGTGGGGCGGGCGTACGGGGAGCGCCTGTGCGAATCGGGCTCCCGTGCGGCGCGGACCGTCGAGTCGTCCACCGGGAGTCGCATTGGACCACAGCGCGGACCGGACCGGCGGTGGCCGGTCCCCGGCGGAGCGCACGGGTGGCTCCGGCGACCCCCTCTCCCGGCTCACCCGGGGCATCGTGGTCATGGTCGCCGTCGGCTTCTGCGCCGCCTCGGCGGTGGCCACGGTCCGCAACCACGACGGCCTGGCCTACCAACTGCCCGCCGTGGCAATGCTGTTGGTCCTGCTCGGCTTCCAGATCGGGCACGCCGGCCCGTGGCGGCTGGCCCGGCGCTGGTGGCCGTGGAGCCTGGCCGCCCACGGGGTGCTCACCTACCTGCCGTTCCTGTTCTTCGACGGGACGTGGGTCGGCCTACCCGGCTCGTTCGCGGGATCGCTGCTGCTGACGGTCGCGCCGCGCTCCTGGGCGCTGTTCGCCGCGCTGGTGGCCGCCCAGTACCCGATCTGCGCGGCGCTGGGCGGGGCCCTCGGCCAGTGCGTCAACGCCTCGGTGTCCACCGCGGTGGGTGGCATCGTGGTCTACGGGGTGGCCCGACTCGCCGACCTGATCACCGAGTTGCGGGCGGCCCGGACCGAGCTGGCCGAGCTCGCGGTGGACCGGGAGCGGCTGCGTTTCGCCCGCGACCTGCACGACCTGCTCGGCTCCAGCCTCTCCGTGGCGGCGCTGAAGTGCCAGCTCGCCGAGCGGCTGGCCGGGCAGGACCCGGAGCGCGCCCGCGCGGAGATGGCCGAGGTGCTGGCGCTGGTGCGGCAGGCCATGACGGACACCCGCCGGCTCTCCAGCGGGGACCTCCGGCTGTCCCTGGCGCGGGAGGCGCGGTCTGCGGTCGCGGCACTGCGGGCGGCCGGGATCGAGGTCGAGGCCGAACTGGACTGCGCGGGGCTGCCGTCCGAGGTCGACGCGGTGCTGGCCACCGTGGTGCGGGAGGCGGTCACCAACCTGCTGCGGCACAGCGCGGCCCGGCGCTGCGGGATCCGGGCCGAGCGGGACGGGCTCGGCACCGTGCGCCTGGTGGTCTCCAACGACGGTGTGCCGGGCGAACCGGACGGCCCGGACGGCGCTCCGCGCGCACCGGGGGACGGCCGCGGCATCGGGAACCTCACCGCGCGGCTGCGGGCCGTCGGGGGCCGGCTGACCGCCGAGCGGGACGGGACGGGCTGGTTCCGCCTGACGGCCGTCGTCGAGGCCGCGCCCGCCCGGGACGCCGCCCGCGCCGCCTGACCGTCCCGTCCCGTCCGTCCGCCTGTACGTACGGCCCGCCTGTACGTACGGCCCGGCTACTCGTGCAGCCCCATCGCCTCGACCGGCTCCCGCCGTAGCGCCGACCGGGTGGTCAGCAGCACGGTGCCCAGCCCCAGGAGCGCCGCCCCGCCCAGCACCGCGGCCGCCCAACTCGTGGGCAGCGGCGTCCAGGCCGCACCGGTGAGCGCGAGGCTGACCGGGACCAGGACGGCGGCGGTGACCGCCGACCCGAGGAGGAGCGCCACCGCGAACATGATCCCGCCCTCCCAGGCCGCCATCCGCAGCACCTGGCGGCGCGTGGTCCCGACCAGCCGCAGCAGCGCGAACTCGCGCAGCCGCTCGCCGGTGGCCATCACCAGGGTGTTGACCACGGCGATCGCGGTGAACAGGCTGATCACGCCGAGCAGCAGCCGCCCGACCGCGGTGGCCGCCTCCTGCTGGTGCCGGCGTGCGGCGTCGTAGTCGGCCCGGTCGCTGATCCGGGCCATCGGGTAGGCCGGGGTGAGGCTCCGGAGGGCCCGGCCCACCTGCCGGGGGTCGGCGCCGGGGGCCGTGCGGACCAGCACGGTCGGTGCGAGCGGGTCAGGTGTGTGGGCGGCGGCGAGGCCGGTGGGCAGCAGCACGTCGGCGAACCGGGCGTCACGGTCGTAGACGGCCGCCACGGTGGCGGTGCTGTCACCGCCGTCGTTCCAGTGGATCCGGACGGTGGCGCCGGCGCCGGCCTTGAGTCGGGCGGCCGTCCGCCGTCCCAGCGCGATGCCGTCGCCGTGCAGCCGGTCCAGCGAACCGGCCGTCACTCCGGGGTCGACCAGTTGCTCCAGCCCCTGCGGGTCCACGATCAGGGCGGTCGCCCCGTGGGAGCCGGCGGCGTCCTCCGTGCTGTCGGAGGAGACCATGACGAAGCCGGGGAGCAGGCCGCCGGCCGCCCCGACGCCGGGCAAGCCGCGGACGGCTTCGGTGAACTCCGTCGGCAGGCCGACGCCGCTCGCCTGGGCCACGTGGTCGGCCAGCAGCCGTCGGGCGTCCTCGGCCGCACCGGCCCGCGCCTTGACGACCGGGACGAACAGCACGCTGCCGGTGAAGGCCACGGCCAGCACCAGCGGGGTGACGGTGGCGGCGAAGCGGCGGGGCTGGGAGCGCAGGGCGGCGGAGGCCAGGAACCCGGTGACCGGGAAGAGCCGACCCACCGGTCCGCCGATCAGCACGCCGGCGACCCGTCCGATCAGCGGCCCGAGCAGGGCCACCCCGAGCAGCAGCGCCAGCACCATGCTCTCGGCCGTTCCGGCCCCGGCGCGGCTGCCCGCCGAGTCGGCCAGCACCACGCCGGACACGGCGAGCGTCACCAGCCCGAGGGCGGTCCGGATCCGGCCGATCCGTGGCGGCGGGGCCGAGGCGTCGCGCAGGGCCCGGGTGGGTTCGACCCGGGAGGCCCGGCGGGCGGCGGCCAGGACGGCCAACTGCGCGGTGATCAGGACACCGCCGAGGACGACGAGCGGGGCGGTCGGTCCGACGTACAGCGGCACGTCCTCGCCGACCACCCCGCGGTCGACCAGTTCGGCCCGCAGCAGCGCGGCGAGGCCGGTTCCGAGCGGGAGGCCGACGGCCGAGGCGGCGAAGGTCAGGACCAGTGTCTCCAGTGCGATCATCCGCCGGACCTGCCGGGCGGTGGCGCCGACCGCCCGTAGCAGGGCCATCTCGCGCAGCCGCTGCCGGACGGAGAGCGCGAGCGCCCCGGACAGCACGAAGACCGAGACGAGCAGGGACAGCACGCCCATCGTCCCGGCGAGCGAGGAGAGGCCGTCCCCGGGGGCGCCGGAGAACTCCAGTTCGCCGCGCTCGTCGCCGGTGTGCGCCCAGGGCCCGGACCGGTACGCGTCGCCGCCGTCCGGCCGGGCCGCGGCCACCGCCTGCCGGGCCCGCTCGGCCAGTGCCCGGAGGTCGGTCCCCGTCTCGGCGGTGAGGCCGATCGCGTCCGCGCCGGTCGCCGTTCCGGCGAGTCGGGCGGCCTGCGCGGGGCTGAAGAAGAGCGTGCTCTGACGGGTCGGCACCCGGGGTGGAGCCGCCAGTCCGGACACGGTGTAGTCGCGCGGCGCTTCGATGGCGGCCAGCCGTACGGTGTCGCCGGCCGTGACCCCGGCGCGGGCCGCCGTGGCGGTGTCGAGGACCACCTCGTCGGGGCCGGTCGGGGCGCGGCCGGTTGTCAGCCGGAACGGGGCGAGCACGGCGCCGGCCCAGGAGTGTCCGAGGGAGGGGCCGCCCCGCGGTCCGGACAGGACCTTCCCGTCGGGGGTGACCACGGCCGCCGGGAAGGAGACCTCCGGGACGGCGGCCGTGACGCCGGGCAGCCCGGCGAGTGCGGCGGTCAGCGGTCCGGCATCCGGGACGCGGTGACCGTCGCCGATGACCACCGGTGCCGCGGCCCAGCGTTCGGTGGGGGCTCCCGCGCGCTCGGCGGACTCCATCAGGACCCCGCAGGCGACGGTCAGGACCAGGGCGCAGACGAGTGCGGTGAAGGCGCCCGAGAAGGCCGCCTTCCGGCCCCGCACCGTCCGCCAGGCAAGCTTCAACACGTGGCTCGGCCCCCCGGGTGGTGTGCGCTCGACGACCTCGCGAGCCTAGCTCCGGGGCGGCCCGGCCGAATTCCATTCGTTGGCGAAGGAAGGCCCCGTCAAGCCTCACCGTGGGTCGGCCACGGCCGGATCCGTGCGAAACGCACGGGCCGCCGAACCGCCCGTCCGGGTACCGGGGGCGCTCCGGCCCTATGTCGTCGGCAGCCAGCCCATCTCTTCGGCGATCCGGATCGCGTCGACCCGGCCGCGCCCCCCGGTCTTGGCCACCGCGGCGGCCAGGTGGTTGCGTGCCGTGCCCGTCGAGATGAAGAGCCGGGCGGCGATCTCGGTGACGGAGTCCCCCCGCGCCGCGAGCCGCAGGACCTCCGACTCCCGGGGCGTCAGCGGGTTATCCCGGGTGTCCAGGGCGGCCAGCGCCAGCTCCGGGTCGACGACGCGCTCACCGGCGGCCACCCGGCGGATCGCCGCGGCCAGGTCCCGGGCGGGTGCGTCCTTGCCGAGGAAGCCGAGCGCACGGGCGGAGAACGCGGCGCGCAGGTAGGCCGGTCGCACCAGTCCGGTGAGGATCAGCGTCCGGCACCCGGGGAGCCGCTCGTGCAGCTCGGCCGCGGCCCGCAGCCCGTCCAGTCCGGGCAGGTCGATGTCGAGCACCGCGACGTCCGGGCGCACCTCCAGAGCGGTCGGCACCACCTCGTCCCCGCGCTCGACGTCGGCGACGACCTCCAGGTCCTCCTCGTACGCGAGGAGGGCCATCAGCGCACCGCGCACCATGCTCATGTCCTCGGCCAGCAGAACCCTGATCATCCGCGATCTCCCCCTGTCAGGTGACGGCCACGGACGGAGTTCATCAGACAACAGCCCTTGCCAGGGCCGGTTTCCGTGTTTGATCGGCCCCGAGCGGTCCGCCGGTCGGCGTAGCCTTCGTGCATGGCAGAGAGCAAGGTCCGGAAGGCCGCGGCGAAGGAGCCGGTGGCGAGGACGGCGGCGGTGAAGACGGCGGCGGTGAAGCCGAGGAAGCCGGAATCGCGTCTGGCGATGGTGCGGCGGGCCCGGAGGATCAACCGCGAGCTGGCGGAGCTGTACCCGTACGCGCATCCGGAGCTGGACTTCGAGAACCCCTTCCAACTGCTGGTGGCCACCGTGCTGTCGGCGCAGACCACCGACCTGAGGGTGAACCAGACCACCCCGGCGCTGTTCGCGGCGTACCCGACGCCGGAGGACATGGCGGCGGCGAACCCGGAGGAGCTGGAGGAGATCATCCGCCCGACCGGCTTCTTCCGGAACAAGGCGAAGTCGCTCATCGGCCTCTCGATAGCGCTGCGCGACGAGTTCGGCGGTGAGGTGCCGGGCCGGCTGGCCGACCTGGTGACCCTGCCGGGCGTCGGCCGCAAGACCGCCAACGTCGTCCTCGGCAACGCCTTCGGGGTTCCCGGCATCACCGTGGACACCCACTTCGGACGGCTGGCCCGGCGGTTCGGCTGGACCACCGAGGACGACCCGGTGAAGGTCGAGGCGGCCGTTGCCGCGATCTTCCCGAAGTCGGAGTGGACGATGCTCTCGCACCGGGTGGTCTTCCACGGCCGCCGGATCTGCCACTCCCAGAAGCCCGCCTGCGGCGCCTGCCCGATCGCGCCGCTCTGCCCCTCGTTCGGCGAGGGGGAGACCGACCCGGAGAAGGCACGCAAGCTGTTGAAGTACGAGATGGGCGGCCAGCCCGGGCAGCGGCTGCGGCCGCCGGCCGACTTCCCCGGTGAGGCGGCCGCCCGCGCGGACGCCGCCGTCCACCACGGACGGGTCGCGGACCTGGGGGTGGACGCGTGAGCGGCGGACGGATGAACGGGCACCCGGGGCACGCCGGACCGGAGGCCGGGGGAGTCGCCCGGGGCATCGAGCTGGACGGGCTGCCGGGCTGGCTGGAGCCGGTCCGGGAAGCGGCCGAGCGGGTGCTGCCGGAGCAGCTGAGCCGCTTCCTGCCGCCGGTCGAGGGCGGCCGGCCGGCGGCCGTGCTGATGCTGTTCGGCGAGGGGCCCGAGGGCCCCGACCTGCTGCTGATCGAGCGGGCCCGTTCGCTGCGCTCGCACGCCGGGCAGCCGTCGTTCCCGGGCGGTGCGCTGGACCCGGAGGACGGCGACCCGAGCGGCCCCGGCCCGATCGCGGCGGCGCTGCGCGAGGCCTGGGAGGAGACCGGCCTGGACCCGGCCGGGGTGCAGGTCTTCGCGGAGCTGCCCCGGCTGTACATCCCGGTGAGCAGCTTCGTGGTGACCCCGGTGCTCGGCTGGTGGCGCGAGGAGACGCCGGTGCGCCCGGTGGACGCGGCCGAGACCGGGGCGGTGTTCCGGGTCACCATCGCGGAGCTGGCCGACCCGGCGAACCGGGTGCGGCTGCGCCAGCCGTCCGGGCACCTCGGGCCGGCCTTCGCGGTCGCCGGGCGGCTGGTCTGGGGCTTCACCGCCGGGGTGATCGACCGGGTGCTGCACCACAGCGGCCTGGAGCTGCCCTGGGACCAGTCCCGGATCGTCGACCTCTCGGACGACGCCCTGGCCCTGGTCCAGGGCGACCTCGAACACTCCCGGGTGCTGCCGGGCGGCGACGCCGACGCTTCGTGACGGGCCGTCGGCGCGTCCGGCGCGCGGGCCGTGGGAGGGTGTCCGAGTGAACGTCCTGGATGTGCTGCTGATCGCCGCGGCCGTGGCATTCGCCGTGTCGGGCTACCGGCAGGGCTTCGTGGTCGGCGTGCTGTCGCTGGTCGGTTTCCTCGGCGGCGGCCTGCTCGCCGTCGAACTGCTGCCGCTGCTGCTGCTCGACCGCATCGGCCCCGGCACCACGGCCTCGGTGGTGGCCGTCGTGGTGGTGATCGTCCTCGCCGCGATCGGCCAGGCGGTCACCGCGCACTTCGGCTGGAAGCTGCGCGGGCACATCGGTCGCCGCCCGGCCCGGGTCCTGGACGCGAGCGGCGGCGCGGTGGTGAACGTCGTCTCGATGCTGCTGGTGGCCTGGCTGATCGGTTCGGCGCTGGCCGGGGCGTCGCTCCCGACGGTCTCCCGGCAGGTCCGCTCCTCGGCGGTCCTCGGCGGGGTGCAGAACGCGCTGCCCAGCGACGCGCCGAACTGGTTCTCGGACTTCTCCAAGGTGCTCGCCCGCAACGGCTTCCCGCAGGTCTTCAACCCCTTCGAGCACGAGCCGATCACCCAGGTGGACACCCCGGACCCCGCGCTGGCCGGCAGCCCGGCGGTGGCGCGGGCCCGGCAGAGCCTGGTCAAGGTGGTCGGCACGGCGACCTCCTGCGGGAAGACCCTGGAGGGCAGCGGCTTCGTCTTCGCCCCGCACCGGGTGATGACCAACGCCCACGTGGTCGGCGGGGTCAACGAGCCGACCGTGCAGATCGGCGGCGTGGGCCAGCTGTACGACGCGACGGTGGTCCGCTACGACTGGCAGCGCGACATCGCCGTGCTGGACGTGCCCAAGCTGAACGCGCCGCCGCTGGCCTTCGCGGGCGAGGCGAGGACCAACGACAGCGCGATCGTCGCCGGCTTCCCGGAGAACGGCGCCTTCAACGTCCAGCCGGCCCGCATCCGCGGCCGGATCCAGGCCAACGGCCCGGACATCTACCACCGCGGCCAGGTGGTGCGGGACGTCTACTCGGTGCGGTCGGTGGTCCGGCAGGGCAACAGCGGCGGCCCGCTGCTCACCCCGGACGGCGAGGTGTACGGGGTGGTCTTCGCCAAGTCCCTGGACAGCGCGGACACCGGCTACGTGCTGACCGCGGCCGAGGTGCGCGAGGACGCCCTGCAGGGCGGCGCCGCGACCGCCCGGGTGGACACCCAGGGCTGCGCGCTCTGACCGGGCCCGGGGGCGGGCCGCCCGGCGGGCGACGCGAGGGCGGGCGGTCCGGTGGGCGACGCGCGGGCGGGCGGTCCGGTCGGCCCGGGGGCGGGCCATCCCCTTCGTGCGGGGGGCGTGGCATCCGATATCCGTCACTCCGTCAGGCGGCCCTGGTAGCCTCGGCCGCGCTCACCCGTTCGGCTCAACCGGGCGCCGTCCCGGAGTGGGCCCGACGGGAGGGCTTGGCAGTCCGATGATGGGTCACTCGCATGCGGTGAGCGGGGCGATGCTGTACGCGGCCTCGGCCCCCTTCCTGCCCCCGCTGCTGCTGCACACCACCCTGCAGCCCGCGGACATACTGATGGGCACGGTGCTGTGCGCGGGCGCGGCCCTGCTGCCGGACCTCGACCACCACGACGGCTCGATCGCCAACTTCCTCGGCCCGGTCTCCAAGGTGCTCTGCCGCTTCGTGGCCTGGATCTCCGGCGGCCACCGGCACGCCACCCACTCGCTGCTGTTCGTCGCGCTGATGGGTGCGGGCACCTGGGCCGGGGTCACCTTCGTGGGCCGCTACTTCACCCTCGGGCTGACGTTCTTCCTGCTGGCGCTCGCGATCCGGGCCCTGCGGCTCTGCCCGCCGGGCGACGGCCCGGAGGCGTGGATCACCGTCATCGGCCTGGCCGCGCTCGGCACCTTCGGGATGAACACCTGGATGCCCAACTCGCCCGGCTGGCTGCCGTACGCGGTGGCCCTGGGCACGCTGGCGCACCTGCTCGGCGACTGTCTGACCAAGAAGGGCGCGCCGCTGCTCTGGCCGCACAAGGAGCGCTACGAGATCGTGCTGATCAAGCGCAGCGGCAACAGCGTCGAGACGAAGGTGCTGGTACCGATCATGTCGGTGGCGACCTTCGTCCTGCTCTGGTTCACCGCGCTGTCGCCGACGATCGTCAACTGACGGGGCGCCGGGCATCGGATGCCCGGTGTATCGCCCGGTGCACCAGGTGGTGGTGTGCCGGGCGAAGGCGTACCGGGGCGAAGGCGTACCGGGCGGTGGTGGGCCGGGCGGTGGTGTGCCGGGCGCCGGGCGCGGCGCGGGGCTCAGGTCTCGCGCCGCAGCCGTGCGCCCACCCAGCGGGCGCGTCGGCCGAGGATGCGGGGGATGCCGAGGTGCCGCCGCTCGGTGCGCTGACGGCCGTCGGGGCCGTCGAAGCCGAGGTCGTCCGCCCGGTCGGGCCGGTGGGCGGAGCGCTGGGGGCTGTTGTGACGTCGGCCGCGCGGGGCGCCGCCGCTTTCGGGCATCCAACTCATACCGGAAGGGATGCCCCTGGGCCGGTCGAGGTAACCGCCCGGGCCGTGCCGAAATTGGCCTATGCGGTTGTCATATGAGCGACAAAACAAGGGAGTTGGGGCTTCCGGCCCTTCCCCTCGACCGCACGTTCGGCTGTGTCCCGCCGGGCACCGCTGCGTTTCGCGGTGCCCCGGTTCCCTGGCGGCGCTCCCGGGGAGTGCGCGTCACTCCTTGTGGCGGCCGACCCAGTCCAGCAGCTCGGTGGTGAACTCCTCCGGCGCCTCCTCGTGCGGGAAGTGCCCGACCCCCGGCAGCAACCGCCAGCGGTACGGCGCCGCCACGTACTCGCCGCCGCCCAGGGCGGTGTGCGACAGCAGCACCGGGTCCGCGGCGCCCTGGACGTGCAGGGTCGGCGCGGTGATCGGCTTCTTCATCCGCCGGGCGAACTGGATGCCGTCGGGCCGGGCCATCGAGCGCAGCAGCCAGCGGTACGGCTCGATCGAGCAGTGCGCCGTGCTGGGGATCTGGATCGCCTGCCGGTACGCCCGCACCGCGGCCTCGTCCAGGCCGTTCGGGCCGGTCCAGGAGGTCAGGTAGCGACCGACCAGCTCCGCGTCGTCGGCCACCAGACGGCGTTCCGGTATCCACGGCCGCTGGAAGCCCAGCACGTGCTCGAAGGCGGCGAACTGCCGGCGGTCGGTCAGCAGCGCCCGGCGCAGGTCCCTCGGGTGCGCGGCGGAGACCACGGTGAGGCTCTGGATGACGGAGGGCCGCATCACCGCCGCCACCCAGGCCAGAGTGCCGCCTGAGGCGTGCCCGACCAGGTGGGCCCGGCGCTCGCCGAGCGAGCGGATCACGCCGGTGATGTCCAGCGCGAGGTTGCCCGGGTCGTAACCGCGCGGGGTGCGGTCGCTGCCGCCGATACCGCGCAGGTCGAGCGCCACCGCCCGGTAGCCGGCCTCGGCGAGCGCGGTCAGCTGGTGGCGCCAGGCCCACCAGTACTCGGGCCAGCCGTGCACCAGCAGCACCAGCGGGCCGGAGCCCAGCTCGGCGATGTGGAAACGGGCGCCGTTGGCCGCGAGGTCGCGGTGCGTCCACGGCCCGGTCTGCCGGATGCTCCAGGCCTCGCCGCTCTCCGTCGGGGCCCCGGCGGCGGCCGACTCGCGGGGTTCCCGGCCGGGCTCCCGTCCGGGCTCCGGGCCGGGCTCGCGCGCGGGTGCCAGGCCGCTGCCCTCGGGGGCGGTGCCGGGGCCTTCCGGGCCGGCGGGGCCTTCGGGAGTGAGCCCGGCGCCGGAGTCGGGGCCGGAGTCGGCGGACGGCTGCGCGGGCACGGGCTTCTGGTCAAGCGGCATACCGAGAGCGTGTCACATCCGCGCGCCGGACACGTGCCCGGCACTCGTTGTCGGCGGGTTCGGCGCGCATCGGCCGGTTCGGTGCCCATCGGTTGGTTCGGTGACCGTTGGCTCGTTCGGTGCTCATCGGCGGGTTCGGTGACCGCCGGTGCGTTCGGTACTCATCGGCGGGTGCGGTGCCCGCCGGTGCGTTCGGTGCCCATCGGCCGGTTCGGTGCGCGCCGAGGTGGCGCCGTCCGTCGGTGGGGCCGCCCGTCGGCGGGGCCGGTCACCGGCGCCCGCCGACGCGGGCCCGGTTACGGGATGCGGCCGAAGGCCCGGTCGATCTCCTCCTGGGTGGCCGGGCGCGGCCTGGCGTTCTTCAGCACGTCGGCGGTCTTCTGGGCACCCTCGATGGTGCGCACCGGCTTCTCGATCTTCTTGAACGAGCGCCAGGCCAGCATCCCGAGCAGCACCGCGAGCAGCAGGTAGGCGCCCGCCACGATCAGGAAGGACCAGCCCAGCGACAGGCCCAGGGCGTGGATGCCGAAGGCCGCCGCGGCGCTCAGCATCGGGATGGAGAACAGCGCCACCACACCGGCGACGATCAGCGAGACGCCGCCGGAGACGCCCCGCTTGACGTCCGCCCGGATCTCGGACTTGGCGAGCGCGATCTCGTCGTGGACCAGCGCGGACAGGTCGGCGGTGGCCGCCGCGAACAGCTGCCCCACCGAACGCTCGCCCTCGTAGGGCGCCCGGCCGTTGCTGGACGGGTCTGCGGCTCCTGCGGGCATCAGCGGTTCTCCTCTGCGGCTGTACGGCGTGACGCCGCCGCGGTTGTGCGGTTCCGGGGGCCGGTGGGGGGTCCGGAGGCGTCTGTGGGTTGTCGACAGCTCAGAATCATGCCCCTACCGGTCAGTCGGACACCACTCCGGGGCCCCGGCGGAGGGACGTGTCCCGGGGGCCGGGACGCTCCGGGCGTCCCCGCGAGGACGTTCCGGGCGCGTCGGCCCGAGCCGTCCGACGGGGCCCGGCGCCGGCCCCGGAAGGCTTTTCCGGGGGACTCCCGAAGGCCTCCCGAGGGGCCCCGCACTGTCTCTTCGGGGGCGCCCCGGCGGGACCGTCAGGGCTGTCCGGGGTGTCCGTGGCGGTTCCGGTGACCGGATCCGGCGTCGGCGTCGGCGCCGTTCTCCGTGCCGTGTTCCGCGTCGGGCCGGGGGGCGAACCCGGCCGTCCTCGCCTGCCAGGCCGGGTCGTCCTCCTGGTAGATGTCCGGGATGCCGTCCCCGTCCACGTCCCGGTCCTCCTCCTCGCAGATCGCGCGGTAGTGCCGGTTGCGCAGCTTCAGCAGGATGGTGGCGACCACCGCGGAGAGCACCGAGCCGACCAGCACGGCGGTCTTGGCCCGGGCGGCGAGCGCCGGGTCGTCGGGGAAGGCCAGTTCGCTGATCAGCAGCGAGACGGTGAAACCTATGCCCGCGAGCACCGAGACCGCGACCATGTCGGCCCACTTGAGCCGCGGGTTCAGCTCGGCCCTGGTGAACCGGGCGGTCAGCCAGGCACCGCCGAGCACACCTATGGTCTTGCCGACCAGCAGGCCGATCACGATGCCGAGCGGGGCGGCCTGGGTGAACACCTCGCGCAGCTTCGGACCGGAGACGGCCACCCCGGCCGAGAACAGCGCGAACACCGGGACGGCCAGGCCGGCCGAGAGCGGGCGGACCAGGTGCTCGATGTGCTCGCCCGGGGAGTGCTGCTCGTCGCCCTCGCGGTGGCAGCGCAGCATCAGGCCCATCGCGACGCCCGCCACCGTGGCGTGGATGCCGCTCTCGTGCATCAGCGCCCAGGTCACGACGGCCAGCGGCACGAAGAGGTACCAGCCGTGGACGCCGCGCCGGTGCAGGAACCAGAACAGCACCAGCCCGGCGAAGGCGAGGCCGAGCGCCCAGAACTTGATGCCGTGGCTGTAGAAGATCGCGATGATCAGGATCGCGATCAGGTCGTCGACCACGGCCAGGGTGAGTAGGAAGGCGCGCAGCGCGGACGGCAGGTGGCTGCCGACCACGGCCAGCACACCGAGGGCGAAGGCGATGTCGGTGGCGGTCGGGATCGCCCAGCCGCCGGGATGTCCGCCGCTGCCGGAGTTCACCAGGGCGAAGAGGATCGCGGGCAGTGCCACCCCGCAGACGGCGGCGACCACGGGCAGCAGCGCGGCACTGGGCGTGCGCAGCTCACCGGCGACGAACTCGCGCTTGAGCTCGATCCCGGCGACGAAGAAGAAGATCGCCAGCAGGCCGTCCTTGGCCCAGGTGGCCAGGGAGAGGTCGAGGTGGAGCGGGGCGGAGGGCCCGACGGTGTAGTCGAGCACGCTCTGGTAGGCCTGCGGCCAGGCGTTGGCCCAGACGAGGGCGACGACGGCGGCGCCCAGCAGCAGCATGCCGCCGACCGTCTCGGTGCGCAGGGCGTCGGCGATGAAGGTGCGCTCGGGCAGTGACAGCCGACCGAGGAACTGCCGGCGGCGGGTCGTCGGCCGGGGGACGGGCGGCTGGTCGGTCACGCGGGACCTCCTGGGGCTGGGAACGGCAACGGATGCACCTGTGGTGCAGTTGCCGACCAGACTTCCCGGCGCGCCCTGTGACGCCCACGACTCCCGTCAAGGGATCTTGATGCGTCCTTAATAGTCTAGCGGGACGTTCGGGTGACATACGGGTTGTCCTAACAAAGGACTTAAACCCTGCGCGCTGGTTCTGCACTCCGGGGGAACGGCGACCCGGCGTCCGAACGGCAGATCGGCACCCGGATGGCGGATCGTTGCCCGCTTGGCGGCTCGATGCCCGAGCGGCGCATGCGAGACGGCTGTGCCCCGGGCGGTGGTCTCCGCCCGGGGCACAGCCGTCGGTTCAGCTCGTCCCGGCTCGTCCCCGGCTCGTCTCGGCTCGTCCCCGGCTCTTCGTCGGTCCGTCCTGAGGCGTCCAGGGTCGTGTCAGGACGACTCAGGTCAGCCGTTGCCCGTCAGCCGTTGCCGTTGTCCGAGGACGGCAGCTGGGCCTGGATCTGGCTCATCACCGTGCTGTCGGCCAGCGTGGTGGTGTCACCGACCTCGCGGCCCTCGGCGATGTCGCGCAGCAGGCGGCGCATGATCTTGCCGGAGCGGGTCTTCGGCAGCTCGCCGACGACCTTGATCTGCTTCGGCTTGGCGATCGGGCCGAGCGTGCGGCCGACGTGCGCCCGCAGCTCCTCGACCAGCTCGGGGCCCTCGGCCACGCCGCCGCGCAGGATCACGAAGGCGACGATGGCCTGGCCGGTGGTGGCGTCGGTCGCGCCGACCACGGCGGACTCGGCGACGGACGGGTGGCCGACCAGGGCCGACTCGACCTCGGTGGTGGAGATGTTGTGGCCCGAGACGAGCATGACGTCGTCCACCCGGCCGAGCAGCCAGATGTCCCCGTCCTCGTCCTTCTTGGCGCCGTCACCGGCGAAGTAGCGGCCCTCGAAGCGCGACCAGTAGGTGTCGATGTAGCGCTGGTCGTCGCCCCAGATGGTGCGGAGCATGGACGGCCACGGCTCGGTGAGCACCAGGTACCCGCCGGAGCCGTTCGGCACCTCGGCGGCGTTGTCGTCCACCACGGTGGCCGCGATGCCCGGCAGGGCGCGCTGGGCCGAACCCGGCTTGGTCTCGGTGACGCCCGGCAGCGGGCTGATCATGATGGCGCCGGTCTCGGTCTGCCACCAGGTGTCCACGATCGGGCACTTGCCGCCGCCGATGTGCTCGCGGTACCAGACCCACGCCTCGGGGTTGATCGGCTCGCCGACGCTGCCCAGCACCCGCAGCGAGGACAGGTCGAACTTCGCGGGGATGTCGTCGCCCCACTTCATGAAGGTGCGGATCGCGGTCGGCGCGGTGTAGAGGATGGTCACGCCGTACTTCTGGACGATCTCCCAGAAGCGGCCCTGGTGCGGGGTGTCCGGGGTGCCCTCGTAGATGACCTGGGTGGCGCCGTTGGAGAGCGGGCCGTAGACGATGTACGAGTGCCCGGTGACCCAGCCGATGTCGGCGGTGCACCAGTAGACGTCGGTCTCCGGCTTGAGGTCGAAGACCGCGTTGTGGGTGTAGCTGGCCTGGGTGAGGTAGCCGCCCGAGGTGTGCAGGATGCCCTTGGGCTTACCGGTGGTGCCCGAGGTGTAGAGGATGAACAGCGGGTGCTCGGCGTCGTGCGCCTCGGGGGTGTGCTCGGTGGACTGGCGCGCGGTGGCCTCGTGCCACCACACGTCGCGGCCCTCGGTCCACGGGATGTCCTGCCCGGTGCGGCGGACCACCAGGACGTGCTCGACGCCGTCGGCCTTGGTGAGCGCCTCGTCGATGGCCGGCTTGAGGGCGGAGGGCTTCCCCCGGCGGTAGCCGCCGTCGGCGGTGATGACGAGCTTGGCCTGGGCGTCCTGGATGCGGGAGGCGACGGCGTCGGAGGAGAAGCCGCCGAAGACCACCGAGTGGGTGGCGCCGATCCGGGCGCAGGCGAGCATCGCGACGACCGCCTCGGCGATCATCGGCAGGTAGACGGCGACCCGGTCGCCCTTGCGGACACCGAGCTCCAGCAGCGCGTTGGCGGCCTGCGAGACCTCGTCCTTGAGCTGGGCGTAGGTGATCGAACGGCCGTCGCCGGGCTCGCCCTCGAAGTGGATGGCGACCCGGTCGCCCAGGCCGTTCTCCACGTGGCGGTCGACGCAGTTGTACGCGACATTGAGCTTGCCGTCGGCGAACCACTTGGCGAAGGGAGGGTTGGACCAGTCGAGGGTCTCGGTCGGCTCGACGGCCCAGGTGAGGCGGCGGGCCTGCTCGGCCCAGAAGCCCAGACGGTCCTCGGAGGCCTGCGCGTACGCGGCCGCGGTGACGTTGGCGGCTGCGGCGAGCTCTGCCGGCGGGGCGAAGCGCCGCTCCTCCTTGAGCAGGTTGGCCAGGCTCTCGTTGCTCAACGCGCACTCCTCATCGAGTCATGATCGGGGGCGATCCCGTGCGTGGGGATTGTCCCGTGTGTCCCAGCGCACAGCTCACCAGGCGAACGGGGCAGTTGACAAGAGGCTCCTGTGAATTGGTGTAGACCTTTGACCGGCGACCGGTCGGCGTCGTGCGCGGCGCGCCGAGGAGGGCCGGGAGACCGCCCGGGGGTGGGTGGGCCCGTGCCCCGGCCCGCCCGGCGGGGACACGGACCCGGCTCTCAGGCGGCCAGTCCGGGGCCCTCCTCGCCCGCCTCGACCGGAACACGATCATCCACATTCACCCGTTCGGCCGACGCCGTGTCCGGCCGGACACCGGGATCGGTTCCGGAGGCGCCCTCGGTGTGGCGTTCGATTCCGTTCGGGCCCCCTCCGGCGCGGGCCTCGACCGGGCTGAACGTCCCGGCGGCCCGGTCGAGGACGTAGGCCTGGGCCGTGGCGAAGTCGAAGTACATCCCGACCAGCCGCAGGGTGCCCTCCTCGACCCGGCGCTCCACCGCGGGGTTCGCCATCAACTGGTCCAGCTGCTGGACCACGTTGGTGATGCAGAGCTGCTCCACGACGTCCACCACGGGCCGGGCGGCGAACTCCGCCGGGACCCGTCGGAGCCGGTCCAGCGAGCCGCGTCCGTTGCGCAGCCAGCGGGCCAGCGGGGTGGGCGGCCCGGGGCGCTCGTGCACGCCGTCCAGCAGAGCCTGCATCGCACCGCAGCCGGAGTGGCCGCACACCGTGATCGAGCGCACCTCCAGCACCTCGACCGCGTACTGCACCGCGGCGGCCACCGAGTCGTCCGCCGCTCCGGGTTCGTGCGGGGCCGGCACCAGGTTGCCGACGTTGCGCACGGTGAACAGGTCCCCCGGACCGCTGTTGGTGATCATGCTGGTGACCATCCGGGAGTCCGCGCAGGTCAGGAAGAGCTGGGAGGGCGTCTGCCCCTCGCGCGCCAGCCGGGCGAGCTCCGGCCGGACCAGCGGAGCGGTGTGCAGCTGGAACACCCGGACGCCGTCCAGCAGTCGGCCGTGCGGGTCCTCCTGCTGCTCGATGCAGTGGTGGCCGACCCAGGGCGTCCAGGCGCGGCAGCGGTGCGGGCCCGGCGAACTTCCCGCACGGACGGTGCCGTCCGGGTCGAGCACCTCGTCGTCCTGGCGGTGCGTCACCATCGAGACCCGGCCGCCCGATCCCTGGTGCCCGGCCCGCCAGGTGTGCAGCGTCTCGTACGCGGCGTGGTCCAGGAAGGAGCCGTCGTGGACCACGGTGACCCCGGCCCCGGCCGGGATGCCGGCCAGGGCCAGGCCGAGCCGGGGCACGGAGGCGAAGGTGAGCGGGCCGTGCGTCCGGACGGTGACCGTGCCGTCGGGGCCGGTCTCCACGTCCACGTGGGCGCGGGTCAGCCGGTAGAGGGCGAGCAGTATGGCGGTGCCGGCGCCGATCGCGACGCCCCACAGCACCCCGGCGGCCACCACGCCGAGCACGGTGACCAGGTAGACGGGGAACTCGCGGTGCCGGTGGACCTTGCGGATGTGCGCGAAGCTCACCATCTGCAACCCGACCACCAGCACCAGCGCGGCGAGCGCGGCCAGCGGGATCCGGCGCAGCCCGCCGGTCAGGACGAGCGCGGCGGCCAGCACCCAGACGCCGTGCAGCACCGAGGACCACCTGGTCCGGGCACCGGCCCGCACGTTGGCGGTGCTGCGCACCGCGCCGCCGGCGACCGGCAACCCGCCGGCCAGGCCGCTCACCAGGTTGGCGAGGCCCTGACCGCGCAGTTCGCGGTCGAGGTCGCCGGTGCGACGGGACATCCGATCGGTCGCGACGGCGGACAGCAGCGACTCCACACTGGCCACGGCGGTGACGGTGAGGACGGCGGCGAGGATTCCGAGGACCGGGCCGTGCGGCAGCGCCGGCAGGAGCACCTGCGGCCGCCAGGCGGGCAGTTCGATGTGGGCGAGCCGCAGGTCCAGGGCGAGGACGAGGACGGTGGCCAGCGCGACACCGGCCAGCGGGCCGGGCACCTTCGCCAGCCGGGCGCCCAATTCGCCGGCACGGCCCGGAAGTCGGCCGAGGCGCGGCCAGCCGACCAGGACGGCCGCGGTCACCGCTCCGGCCAGAAGCGCGGGCGGGTGCGGGCCGGCCAACTGGCCGGGCAGGGCCAGGATGTCGGCGATCGCGGAGCTCTGCGGCGAGCCGCCGAGGACGACGTGCAGCTGCGCGAGGGCGATGGTGATGCCGACCCCGGCCAGCATGCCGTGCACGATCGCGGGGGAGACGGCGAGCGCGGTCCGGGCCACCCGGCGCGCACCGAGCAGGAGTTGGAGCAGGCCGGCGGCGACGGTGATGGCGCAGGTGGCCTGCCAGCCGTACTGGGCGATCAGCCCGGCGGTGATCACCGTCAGGGCGGCCGAGGGGCCGCTGACCTGGAGCGGTGTGCCGCCGAACAGCCCGACCACGATCCCGCCCACGGCCGCCGCGGCCAGGCCGGCGGTGAGCGGGGCGCCGGTGGCGAGCGCGATGCCGAGGGAGAACGGCACCGCGATGAGGAAGACCACGAGGGAGGCGGAGAGGTCCTGGGCCCACCGGATCCGGGGGCCCGGGCTCGGTGGCGCGTGGTCGGTGGTGTCGGAGGCGATGGGGGCGCTGGAGATGTCGAGGGTCATGGTCTTCCCGTCTGTCCGGGGGAGCGAACGCAGTCAGGTCCGGTGGCATGTCCGGGGTGGGGTTCCGGGGCGGATCGGCTGTCGTGGGTCGCGACGGTGTGGCGGGATGGCGTGGGCGCGGCGGGGGAGTGCGGGTGTCACCGGCCGGCGTCGACCATCTGGCACGCCAGGGCTCCGGGCGAGGTGCGGGACGTCTCACCGGGGCCGTCGGGCGAACCATCAAGACTCGGTAAACCGAGGGTAATGAAAGCTTTGCACAGCGTGGTTCCGGGAGGGAAGCGGAAAACCCCCTGGTTCACTCCATTGGGTGGTGGCCGAACGGCTGGGAATCTGCTGGTGGCAGTGGTCGGGTCCGTCTGCCCGGGCCGGACACGGCGAACGGGCCGCGGCCTCCCCGTGGCGTGGGGAGACCGCGGCCCGTCCGGCTGCGGTGCCGTGGTGCTGTGGTGTCGTGGTGTCGCGGTGCTGTGGTGTCGTAGGTCAGGCGCGGGCGCCCGCCGGGGCCGTGCGCGCGTCGCTCTCCGCGCACTCGCCCAGGACGAAGTCCTCGTCCACCTGGGTCGCGAGGTCGATGCCGACCTTGGAGTTGGCCCAACTCTCCGCGTTGCGGCGGTGGAAGAGCACCGCCTGCTCGGTGTAGCGGCGCGCGTCCCGCCGCCCGTACGCCGCGTCGGCCTCGATCCGGAGCTCGTCCAGCACGGCCCGGTTGGCCGGCTCCAGGGACCTCAGCGGAGGTTCGGCACCCTGCTCCAGGCGGCGCACCCACTCCGACTGCCCGAAGGTGGTGAGCAGGTCCCCGCCGACCTCGCGGCGGAGGAAGGCCAGGTCCTCCGGGCCCTGCACCTTGTTGCCGACCACACGCAGCTGCACGCCGAAGTCGCGGGCGTAGTCCCGGTACTGGCGGTAGACGGAGACGGCCTTGCGGGTCGGCTCGGCGACCAGGAAGGTGAGGTCGAAGCGGGTGAACAGGCCGGAGGCGAAGGAGTCCGAGCCCGCGGTCATGTCGGTCACCAGGTACTCGCCCGGGCCGTCCAGCAGGTGGTTGAGCAGCAGCTCCACCGCGCCGACCTTGGAGTGGTAGCAGGCCACCCCGAGGTCCTCCTCGGTGAACGCGCCGGTGGCCAGCAGCCGGACCGAGCCCTCGTCCAGCGCGATCGGACGGGCGCAGGCGGCGTAGACCGGGTTCTCCTCGACGATCCGCAGCAGCCGTGAACCCCGGCCGGGCGGCGTGGTTTTGATCATTTCGTCGGAGGAGCGGATCAGCGGGTTGCTGCCGCGCAGGTACTCCTTGATCTCCGGCAGGTATCCGCCCAGCGGGGGCAGTTCGGCGGCCTGATCGTCGGTCAGCCCGAGGGCGGGGCCCAGGTGCTGGTTGATGTCGGCGTCCACGGCGACGACGGGCCGGCCCAGGGCTGCCAGATGGCGGATGAACAGCGCGGACAGCGTGGTCTTCCCGCTGCCGCCCTTGCCGACGAAGGCGATCTTCATCTGGGGACTCCGGCTCTCGCTCAGGGCCCTCGCAGTGGGCCGACTGCCCAGGGGCCGCGTCGCGCGGACCCTAGTTGGAAATCGTTATCGTCTCCGATAGTGGCCATGCTAGCCGGGGTTCGGGTTTCACCGGGGGCGGGAAGTGAGGATTGCCTCTAACGGGTGATGCGGGGTTGCTGTTCCGGGAGGGGCGGCCCGTTCATTACTCTCGGGTAGGTGAGCACTGGAACTGATCCCCTCGCCCCGCTGGCCCAGCTCCCCGGGGTGCCCGACGCGGTGGCCGAGGTGCGCAAGGCCGTCGACCGGCTCTACGGCCACCGGGTGATGCGCCGCCGCGCGGCCGAGGTCACCTCCGAGTCCGCGCTGCGCGGGGCCCGCGCGTCGGCGGCCCTGGCCGGGGCCGACTGGCCGCTGGAGGAGGTCCGCCGCCGCAGCGACTTCGGCGCGGACCCCGAATCCCGAACGGTCGGTGCGGCCCTGCGGATCGCCGCCGAGGCCGGCCAGCTGCTCAGCATCTGGCGGCACTCGCCGCTCCAGGTGCTGGCCCGGCTGCACCTGCTCGCGGTCGGCGACGGCGATCCGGCCGCCGGTCGCCCGCGGCGCGCCGGAGAGGACGCCGAGGACCTGTTCCCGCTGGAGCTCCGGCCGGTGGAGAGCGTCGAGGCCGAGGTCGCGGACGGGCCGCTGCCCGCGCTGCCGCCCGCTCCGGGCGCCGAGGAGGTCGCGGCCCGGCTCGATCAGCTCTCCCGGTTGCTGGTGGCGCGCGCGGAGGGCCAGGGCGTGGGCACACCGGCCCTCGTCGTGGCCTCGGTGGTGCACGGCGAACTGCTCGCGCTGCGGCCTTTCGGCACCCACAACGGCGTGATCGCGCGGGCCGCCCAGCGGATCGTGCTGATCGCCGAGGGGCTCGACCCGAAGTCGATCTGCCCGGCCGAGGTCGGGCTGGCGGAACTCGGCACCGCCGCGTACCGCCGCGCCCTGGCCGGCTACCTGGCGGGCACCCCCGAGGGGATGGCGGCCTGGATCGCGCACTGCGGCCGGGCGCTGCGGCTCGGGACCCGGGAGAGCACGGCGGTCTGCGAGGCGATGCAGCGCGGGATGGTCTGAGCGGCGCACCGGCCGGACGGCGCGCGCCCGCCCCAGGGGGCGCGCGGAGACACGGATGCGGCGGCACCTGATCCTGCCGGGTGCCGCCGCTGGTGCAGATACCGGGTGACCATGCATGCACCGGAAGTGCCGATCAGACGGGGATCCTGCCCGTTCGTCTGGTCCGGCGGCCCGACAGCGGGTCGGCTGCATGTGGGTGCCCGGATATCTGTACGTGCGGTCCGTGGGGCCTGAACTGCGTTGTCGGTTTGACCTCTTAGGTCCTGACCGGGTCTCGCGGGCCGTGCTTCATTTGTATCGCGTTTCGGGGGAAAGGGGAACCCGAAACGAGAAGTCTGTCCCGATTGCCCGTTTTGGCCAAAGGGGTGGGGCAGGGTTGTGCCTCAGGCGCCGGGGCGCCGCCGGCGGGCCAGGTACCAGATCACCCCGGCGGTCACCGCGGCCGTCCCGACCGCCACGGCCGTCAGCACCGAACCGCTCGGGGCGGAGAACTCGGGCAGCCGGCGCCGAAGTTCCACCGGCTTCTCGAAGACCAGCACCGGCCACTCCCGGGCCTGCGCCTCCTTCCGCAGCGCGCGGTCGGGGTTGACCGCCGAAGGGCGGCCGACCGCCTCCAGTAGCGGCAGGTCGGTGGAGGAGTCGCTGTAGGCGTAGGACGAGGCCAGGTCGTAGCCCTCGGTCGCGGCCAACTCCCGGATGGCGGCGGCCTTGTTCTCGGCGTAGGCGTAGTACTCGATCTCGCCGGTGTAGCAGCCGTCCTCGACCTTCAGCCGGGTGGCGATCACGTGGTCCGCGCCGAGCAGCCGGCCGATCGGCTCGACCACCTCGGAGCCGGAGCTGCTGACGATCACCACGTCCCGGCCGGCCGCGTGGTGCTGCTCGATCAGCGAGGCCGCCTCGTCGTAGATGATCGGGTCGATCAGGTTGTGCAGGGTCTCGGCGACGATCTCGCGGACCTGCTGGACGTTCCAGCCCCGGGTGAGCGCGGAGAGGTACTCGCGCATCTTCTCCATCTGGTCGTGGTCCGCGCCGCCGACCAGGAAGACGAACTGGGCGTACGCGCTGCGCAGGACCGCCCGACGGTTGATCAGACCGCCCTGGTAGAAGGGGCGGCTGAAGGCCAGCGCGCTCGACTTGGCGATGATGGTCTTGTCGAGGTCGAAGAAGGCCGCCGTGCGCGGTCCGCCGGGTCGGTGGCGAACGGGCGGGCGGAGCTCTTCGGGCCCGGTGGTGTCGCCCGGGGACTCGTCGGCGTGGTCGTCGGCGTTCTCGGTGGTGTCCACGGGAACCGAGGATAGAGGGAGCCGCAAAACACCCCGCCATTCGGTGTACTCGCGGGCGTGCGGGTTTGTGTTTCTGGCCGCTCGGGTACACCATGGAAGTCACGGATCGTTCGCGACCGTGCTAACCCGGTCCGGCTCCTCCCCCCCGAGCCGGGCTGTGGATAGACGACCCCCGCTCTCCCCCCCCGGCGGGGGTCGTCGCACGTCCGGGGCCATTTTCAGGGCTTGAACGCCCCTCGCGGCGCGTTCGCCGCCGTGGCGCGGACGATCTACGGGGGGTGTCGCCGGATCGGCGCGCCGATCGACTTTCGTCACTCTCCGTCGCCATCTGCTCATGTCCGTCGGGAACCGAACGGCTGGTTCCGATCGGTGCCGCGGGCCCGTCCGGAGGCGGTGTCCGGAGGGCGGCGGACATCGGCGGGGAGAACGCCCGAACGCGATGCGGCTGACCGCCGGTTCATCTCGGTGACCCCCATTCGTCAATTCTTCGCCGAATAGCCCCCCGCCCGGGTGAACGTTTTCCTCCGCGGCCACGAGTTATCCACAGGCAATCGGAACTCGGATGACGGAATCCGGATCTCCCCCCACCTTGATGACCGGCGGCGGTCGCCGGGCAGGGCCTCATCCCCCTTCTTCCAGAGGTCTGTCGGGCGGCCGTCTGCCGGAACCGTCCGACGTGCGCCGCCGGCCGCCCCAGGTGGCCGGCGGCGCGGAGGGGAGAAACCATGTCGACGCCGATCGCCGACCACATCACGGCCGAGGGCCCCGCGATCGCCGGGCCGCTCGTCGTCACCGAGGACGAGGGCCTGGCCGAGCACCTGCTGCGGATCTGCGCGGCCGCGGGCACCGAGCCGAGGCTGGTCCGGGGCGCGCCGCCGACGCGGGACCTCTGGGAAGGGGCCTCGTTGGTCCTGGTCGGGGACGATCAGGCGGTCCGCTGCTCCGAGCTGGGGCGGCGTGCCGGGGTACTGCTGCTCGGGCTGGACCTCGACGACCCCGGCGTGTGGGTCAGGGCCGTCCGACTCGGGGCCGAGCACGTGCTGTTCCTGCCCGACGCCGAGGCCTGGCTGCTCGACCGGGTCGCCGACGCGGCCGAGGGAGTCGGCTGTCCGGCGGTCACCGTCGCGGTGCTCGGCGGGTCCGGCGGGGCCGGGGCCTCGACGCTGGCCTGCGCGCTGGCGGTCACGGCCGCGCGGGCGGGCCGGCGGACGATGCTCCTGGACGGCGATCCGCTGGGCGGCGGCCTCGACATCCTGCTCGGCGGCGAGCGGGTCAGCGGGCTGCGCTGGCCCGATCTGGCCGGCTCCCGCGGGCGGGTCAGCGGGGCCGAGCTGGCCCGGGCGTTGCCGGTGCTCAAGCGGCTCTCCGCCCTGTCCTGCCTCTCCTGGGACCGCGGCGACACCCTGACCGTGCCGCCCGAGGCCATGCGCAGCGTGCTGGCCGCCTCCAGACGGCGCGGCGGGCTGGTGGTGGTCGACGTGCCCCGCCACCTCGACGCGGCCGCCGGGCAGGCGCTGGAGCAGTCCGACGTGGCGCTCCTGGTGGTGTCGGCCGAGCTGCGGGCGGTGGCTGCCGCTGACCGGGTCGCGGCGGCCGCCGGGATGCGGCTCGGGGACGTCCGGGCCGTGGTGCGGCCGGTGCGGGCCGGCGGGCTCCCGGCCCGGCAGATCGTCCGCGGGCTGCGATTGCCGTTGGCGGGGGAGCTGGAGCCGGAGCCGGGCCTGGCCCAGGACGTCGTGAAGGGCGTCCCGCCCGGGAGCCGGGACAACGGCCCGCTCGCGCGCTTCTGCGCGGGCTTCCTGAACGAAGTGCTGCCGCCGGTGCCGGCGGTCGGAGGAGGGGTGTACTGATGGTCCGTCTGCGGAGAACAGTCCTCGGGAGCGGGCCGCCCGGCCCGGGCGGCGGTGCGCGGGAGCACCCGCCGCTGCGGAGCGTGCCGCCGTCCGGCGGTCCGCCGGAGCCCGGGCACGGGCCCTGCCCGCACGGCCGGACGGCCCGCGAGCAGCGGACGGCGGCCCTGGTGGACGCGGTCCGGCTGCGGTTGGCCGAATCGGGCGCCGCCCCGACGGCCGGATCGGTCGCGGCCGCCCTGCGGGCCACCCGCCCGCCGCTCGGCGGGGACGAGGTCCTGGACACCGTGCGCTCGCTGCGCGCCGAACTGGTGGGTGCGGGCCCGCTGGAGCGGCTGCTGGCGGCGCCCGACGTCACGGACGTCCTGGTGAACGGCCCGGAGGAGGTGTGGGTCGACCGGGGCGGCGGCCTGCAGCGCGCCACCGGAGTCCGCTTCGCCGACGCCGGGGCGGTGCGGCGGCTGGCCCACCGGCTGGCCACCGCGGCCGGCCGTCGGCTGGACGACGCCCGCCCGTGGGTGGACGCCCGACTGCCGGACGGCACCCGGCTGCACGCCGTGCTGCCGCCGATCGCGGCCGGCTGCACGCACATCTCGCTGCGGGTCTGCCGGCCCCGGCCCTTCACGCTCGACGAACTGGTGGCGGGCGGATCGCTGCCCCCGGTGGGCGCGGAACTGCTCGCGGGCATCGTGCGGGCCCGGCTGTCGCTGCTGGTGTCCGGTGGGACGGGCTCGGGGAAGACGACGCTCCTGTCGGCGCTGCTCGGCCTGGTCGGGCCGGACGAGCGGATCGTGGTCGCCGAGGACTCCGCCGAGCTGCAACCGGCCCACCCGCACGTGGTCCGGTTGCAGAGCCGGCCGCCCAACCAGGAGGGGCTGGGCGAGTTCACGCTGCGGGACCTCGTCCGTCAGGCGCTGCGGATGCGCCCGGACCGGCTGGTGATCGGCGAGGTCCGCGGGCCCGAGGTGTCGGACCTGCTGGCCGCGCTGAACACCGGCCACGAGGGCGGCTTCGGCACCGTCCACGCCAACACGGCGGCGGACGTGCCGGTCCGGCTGGAGGCCCTGGGCGCGCTCGCCGGTCTCGACCGGACGGCGCTGCACAGCCAACTGCGGGCCGCGCTCGACGTGGTGGTGCACCTGGTCCGAGATCCGGGCTCGGGGCGGCGTCGGGTGGCGGAGATCCACACGCTGGCCGGGGCCGGTGACGGATCTGCCGTGACCACACCCGCGGTGGCCTTCCCAGCCTCCGGCGGCCTGCGTCCCGGTGCGGGCTGGGAGCGGTTGATCGGGCTGCTCGCGGCGCGCGGGGTGTCGCTCGGACCGGGGCGGCCGTGATCGAGACGACGCCGGTGAAGGCGGTGGGTGTGGACGTACGGGTGGTGGAACTCGCCCTCGCCCTGCTCTTGGGCGGGTGCGCAGCGGGTGCCCTGCTGCTGCTCGGCGGCGTGGGCCGGAAAGGCCGAGGGGAACGGAGGTGAGCGATGTGACGCAAAGTCAGTTGGCGCTCTGCTGGACGGTGGTGCTGTGCCTGGCGGCCGCAGCGGCCTGGCGCGCGGTGCAGGAGCAGCTGCCGGGCGGGCGGCGCTCCAGGCTGGTCCTGGCCGGCAGCGGGCCCCCGGTGCGGGGGCCCGGCTCGGAGGCCACGGCGCGGGTCGGTGGACGACTGCCGGAGTTCCTGGCGCCCGAACTGCTGCTCCTGTCGGTGGGTTTGGCTGCCGGGCAGGGCACCGCCTCGCCGGTGCCGGCGCTCGCGGCGGCCCTGGCCGTTCTGCCGCTGCGTGGATGGCGGCTGCGACGGCGACTGGCGGCCGAGGCGCGGCGCCGGGCCTCGGCGGTGGTGGAGCTCTGCGTCGGCCTGGCGGGGGAGCTGCGCGGCGGGGCGACGCCGGAGCAGGCGCTGCACCTGGTCACCGTGCGCCTCGCCGCCGACCCGGAGGGGCTGCGCGGACTCGGCGAGGAGTCGGTGGCCCGGCTGGCGGCCGGCCGCTACGGCGCGGACGTGCCCGCCGCGCTGCACCTGTTGGCCGAACGTCCCGGTGGCGGTGGGGCCGCGGCCATCGCGGCCTGCTGGCGGGTGTCGGCGGACAGCGGGTCGGGGTTGGCCGATGCGCTGGAGCGGGTCGCGGAGGCGTTGCGTGGCGAGCGGGTGCTCGCGGAGGAGATCGCCGGGGAACTGGCCGGTCCGCGGGCGACGATCGCCGTCCTGGCGGCGCTGCCGGGCATCGGGCTGCTTCTCGGCGCGGCGCTGGGGGCCCGTCCGTCGGAGGTCCTGCTGCACACCCCGACCGGGCTGGGATGCCTCCTGGCGGGGGCGTTCCTGGAGGGGCTGGGCGTGCTCTGGACGGCACGCATCGTCCGGGTGGCGGCCCACGGCGCGTTGGAGACGCTGCCGGGGCGGAGCGGGCGGCGTCGGGCCTCCGGCCGTGCCGCGACGGCTCTTCGGCCGGGCGAGCGCGTACGCGGGTCCCGACGGCTGCGCGCTCGGCTGCCCGGGGCGGGAGCGGGGGTGAGGTGATGCGGGGCGTCGAGTGGGCGGCGGTCGCCCTTCCGACCGGGGTGGCCATCGCGGGGTGGACGTCGGTGCGCGGCCGGGCGAGGCGTCGACGGGTGCTGGTCCGGGCGCGAGCGCGGGAGGCGAGCGGGAAGCGAACCGGCGTGCCGGTCCTGGGCGCAGGGCGCCGGCGGCGGGTGGTCACGGCGGCCGCGGCGGGGCTCGGGGTGGCGGTGTTGCTCGGAGGTGGCTCCGGGCTGGCCGTCGGGGTGCTGCTGGCGGTGGGCGTCCACCGGTGGTCGGCGGGGGCGCGGACACCCGCCGACCGCGCGGAGGCCCGCGAGGAGGAGCTGCTGGTCAGGCAACTTCCGCTGGGTGCGGAGCTGTTGGCGGCCTGCCTCGGTTCGGCGGCGCTGCCCTCGGAAGCCGTTTCCGCGGTGGGTCGGAGTGTGGGGGCGCCGCTGGGGCCCCGGTTGGTGGCGATCGGGGCCGAACTGGCCCTGGGCGCACCGCCGGAGCTGTGTTGGCGCCGCCTGGGCGAGCAGCACCCCTCACTCGCGCCGCTGGCCCGATGCCTGGAGCGCAGCAGCCTCGGCGGCGTCCCCGCCGCCGGCCCGCTGATCGGGCTGGCGCAGGGGCAGCGCGCGGCG
The DNA here is from genome assembly GCF_053594915.1 of Kitasatospora sp. NPDC002543. Classification (NCBI taxonomy): domain Bacteria; kingdom Bacillati; phylum Actinomycetota; class Actinomycetes; order Kitasatosporales; family Streptomycetaceae; genus Kitasatospora; species Kitasatospora sp. NPDC002543. The sequence continues at coordinate 168,197 of NZ_JBSFWR010000004.1, forward strand.
GCCGCGCGGGCGGCCCACGCCCGGGTCCGCCGGGCCGCGGTGCTCGCCACCGCGCCGCTGGGGCTCTGCTTCCTCCCGGCCTTCGTGCTGATCGGCGTGGTGCCGGTGGTCGTCGGCATCACCGCCCGCTTCGCCCAGGCGATGTGAGGGTGAATCGGCTGCGCGGGACCGCCGAACGAACAACGAACAACGAACAACGAACGACAGGAGAGATTCATGACCGCAGTGATCGCGATCCGGCCCGGCGCCGACCGCCCGCTCCGCCCGTCGGTCGGGGCCTGGCGGCGCAGGAGCCGTCGGGCTGCCCGTCGGGTGCGCTGGGCAACCTGCCGTGCCCGCCGGGTGGCCGGCCTCCGGGGCCGCTCGGACGCCGGGATGACCACGGCCGAGTACGCCGTCGGAACGTTGGGCGCGTGCGCCCTCGCGGCCGGGCTGTACAAGGTGGTGACCAGCGAGGCCATCACCGGTGCGCTGACCGACATGCTGGTGCGGGCGCTCCATGCGACGTAGGGACTGTCGCCGAGCTCCCGAGCGCGAGCCGCCGTCGACCGGGAGGCCCGCGCGCAAGCTTCGTGGGGCGGCCGTCGTTCGTCGACGGCCTGCCGCCGGGCGGTCGGGAGGCGCCCCCGGCTCCGGCCGGCTAGGCGCGCCGGCGCCCGCGTCCGGGCCGCGCGGCGGCCTCCGCCTTCTCCGCCTTCTCCGCCTTCTCCGCCGTCGCCGTCGCGACGTCGCCCAGCCCGGACTCCGGGCGGCCGAAAGCGAGTTGAGGGCCGACCCTGGTCGGTCGGTGGCGCGTGGTGCCGGCCGGACGTGGTCGCCGCGCCCGGGGCGGCGCGGTGACGCGGGCTTCGTGACGGCGGAGACGGCGGTGGTACTGCCGGCCCTCGTCCTGCTCGCGGCGATGCTGATCTGGGGCGTGCTCGCGGCGGCTGCGCAGATCCGCTGTGTGGACGCCGCCCGGATCGGCGCCAGGGCGGCCGCACGCGGGGAGGCGGACGCGGCGGAAATCGCCCGCGCGGCGGCCCCACCGGGTGCGCAGGTCCGGGTGGCCCTGGCCGCCGACACGGTCCGGGTCGACGTGGAGGCGCCGTGCGCGGGGCCGGGCAGGCTCGGCGGACTGCTCGCCGTCCGGCTCGGGGCGGTGGCCGTGGCGGCACGGGAGGACGTCCTGGTGGCGGCCGCGGAGCGGGGTGGTGGCCCATGGCCGTCCTGACCGGGCCGCGGGGCACGGCGCAGCGGCTGGCACGCGTCCGAGCCGCCCGAGCGGCAGCGACGGGCGGCCGGGGGCCGGACGCCGGCTCGGCGACGGTCTGGCTGCTCGCACTGGCGATGCTGGGCACGGCGGTGTTCGGCGGGACGCTCGCGGTGGGGTCGGCGGTCGCGGCCCGGCACCGGGCGGAGTCGGCGGCCGACCTCGCGGCCCTCGCCGCGGCCGGCCGGCTGCTGCTGGACGGGGACGGCGGCTGCGCCCGGGCCGCCGCGATCGCCGCCGCCCAGGGCGCCGGGCTGGTGGCCTGTGCGGTCGACCGCTCGGCGGATGCCGTCGAGGTGGTGGCCGAGGCGGAGGTCCGCGGGCTCCCGGTCCGGTTCCGGGTCGGTCCGGCACGCGCGAGGGCCAGGGCCGGGCCGGTGCGTGCCCCGGTCACGGGCGGCCCCGAGGACGTGCCGGACGGCGGGCCGGGCGGTGCTCCGTCCGGAGCCCCGAGCTCCGCGGTGGCGGCCTCCGCGGCCTCATGAACCGTCCGGCGCTCCGTCGTCCGCCTCGGGGGCCGCCTCGGGGACGGCCCTGGCTCCGGCCGTCCGGGGCCGGTCCGGTTCCGACCCGCCCGGCCCGCCCTGGGCCTCCGCGGCTCCGGGGGCCCCGGCCAGCAGGACGTCCAGGAGCCGGACGGCGGCGGCCTTGTCCAGCGGATCGTTCCCGTTGCCGCACTTGGGTGACTGGACGCAGGAGGGGCAGCCGCGCTCGCACTCGCAGGAGGCGATCGCCGTCCGGGTGGCCGTCAACCACTGGACTGCCCGCTGGAAGCCGCGTTCGGCGAAGCCGGCCCCACCCGGGTGGCCGTCGTAGACGAACACGGTCGGCAGGCCGGTGTCCGGGTGCAACGGGACGGAGACTCCGCCGATGTCCCACCGGTCGCAGGTGGCGAACAGCGGCAGCAGGCCGATCGAGGCGTGCTCGGCGGCGTGGGCGGCGCCGGGCAGCTGGTCGAGCGGGATGTCCGCGTCGAGGAGCTGGTCCTCGGTGACGGTCCACCAGACCGCGCGGGTGCGCAGCGTGCGGGGCGGCAGGTCCAGCTTGCTCTCGCCCATGATCTCCCCGGTGGAGATCCGTTTGCGGAGGTAGCCGACCACCTGGTTGACCACCTCCACCGAACCGAAGCTGAGCCGGCCCTCGCCCCAGTCCACGGTGGTGTCGGTGTCGAGGACGGAGATGGAGGTGATGTCTCGGGCGGCGGTGGTGTACGGCGGGTCGGCCGGTTCGACCAGGGCGACGGAGTTCTCCAGGTCGAACTCCCGGACCAGGTAGGTGCGACCCTGGTGCAGGTGGACGGCTCCGGTGTGGACAGTGGTGTGCGCGGCGGCGGCGTCCACCGTGCCGAGCAGCCGGCCGGTGTCGGCCTCGACGATCTGCACCGGACTGCCGCCGCTGCCGCGCAGGTCCACCGCGTCGGCCGCGCGCTCGCGACGGGTCCAGTACCAGGAGCCGTCGCTGCGGCGGCGCAGCAGGCCGCGTCGCTCCAGGACCGGCAGCAGCGGTGCCGTGGACGGCCCGAACAGTTCCAGGTCGGCATCGGTGAGCGGGAGTTCGGCGGCGGCCGCGCACAGGTGCGGGGCGAGCACGTGCGGGTTGTCGGGGTCGAGCACGGTGGCCTCGACGGGGGCCGCGAACAGTGCCTCCGGGTGGTGCACCAGGTAGGTGTCCAGCGGGTCGTCGCGGGCGATCAGGACGGCCAGCGCGCCCTGGGCCTCCCGGCCGGCCCGGCCTGCCTGCTGCCAGAGCGAGGCCCGGGTGCCGGGATAGCCGGCCATCAGGACGGCGTCGAGACCGGAGATGTCGACGCCGAGTTCGAGAGCGGAGGTGGAGGCGAGGCCGAGCAGTCGGCCCGTGTGGAGGTCGCGCTCCAGGGCACGGCGTTCGTCGGCGAGGTAGCCGCCGCGGTAGGCGGCCACCCGTCCGGCGAGCGGGCGGGCGAGCTGGTCCTGGGTCTGGAGCGCGACGAGCTCCGCGGCGCGCCGGGAGCGCACGAAGACGACGGTGCGGGTCTCCCGCTCGACCAGGTCGGTCAGCAGGTGCGCGGCCTCGGCGGTCGCGGTGCGGCGCACGGGCGCGCCGTGCTCGCCGACGTTCTCGGTCAGCGGCGGCTCCCAGAGGCCGAAGACCATCGGTCCGCGCGGCGAGGCGTCCTCGGTGACGGCCACGGCGGGCAGCCCGGTCAGCCGCCGGGCGGTCGCGGCCGGGTCGGCGGTGGTCGCGGAGGCCAGCAGGAAGGTGGGTGACGAACCGTAACGGGCGCAGATGCGGCGCAGCCGCCGCAGAACCTGGGCGACGTGCGAGCCGAACACGCCCCGGTAGCTGTGGCACTCGTCGACGACCACGTAGCGCAGCGCCTTGAGGAAGGAGGACCAGCGGGCATGTCCGGGCAGGATCCCCCGGTGCAGCATGTCCGGGTTGGTGAGCACGTAGGACGCGTACTGGCGGACCCACTCGCGCTCCTCGGGCGGGGTGTCGCCGTCGTAGAGCGCGGCGCGCACCCGCGGCGGGGCGAGCTCGGCGGCCCGGCGTCGCTGGTCGGCGGCGAGTGCCTTGGTCGGGGCCAGGTAGAGCGCGGTGGCGCCGCGGCCGTTGCGGGCCTCGGTGCCGTCCAGCAGGTCGCTGAGCACCGGGGCGAGGTAGCCCAGCGACTTGCCCGAGGCGGTTCCTGTGGCGATCACCACAGTCTGGCCGCTTTTGGCCAGGTTCATCGCTTCTGCCTGGTGCGCCCACGGCTGTTCCACCCCGACGGCGCGCGCCGCCGCCACGACCTCCGGACGGATCGAGTCGGGCCACGGTGAATAACGCGCAGGTCGGGCGGGAAGATGCTCCGTATGGGTGAGCCGGTCGGACCGCCCCCGACTGGTGGCCAGGGTCGTGAGCAGTGCCTCGGGCGGGCTGTGTCGGGGCGGCATGAGGACCCAGTGTGTCACCGGCGTGACGGAGAATCGTCGTAAGCCATCGTGCGGGCATGGCCGCAGGTGGTTGAATGTGGCCGTGACGGCCGTATGGCCGTGGGTCGCAGCGCTGAGGCTTGCCACGCGTTGGCTGGGCGCGCCCGGGCTCGCGACCATGCGGTGGCGGCCGTCCGGCCGAGGATCGCACATGACGTAGCAAGGCAAGGTGCTGGAGGTTCCGTGGACCTGTCCCTGTCGACCCGTTCAGTCGGCGATCGTACGGTCGTCGAGGTTGGCGGCGAGATCGATGTGTACACCGCCCCGAAGCTGCGGGAGCAGCTGGTCGAGCTCGTCAACGACGGCAAGTACCACCTCGTCGTCGACATGGAAGGCGTTGACTTCCTCGACTCGACCGGCCTCGGTGTGCTGGTGGGCGGTCTGAAGCGGGTGCGCGCCCACGAGGGCTCGCTGCGCCTCGTCTGCAACCAGGAGCGCATCCTGAAGATCTTCCGCATCACCGGCCTGACCAAGGTCTTCCCGATCCACACCTCGGTGGACGACGCGGTCAGCGCGACCGACTGACGCGGCGGGGCCGGCCCTCGTGGCCGGCCCCGCTCGTTCCTCGCGTCCGGGTGCCCGGGTCCGTGTGGCCCGGTGCGTCGCCGGGCGCCCCTGGGCCGGTTCCGCCGGCCCGCAGGGGCCGGAGCTCCGGCCCCCGTCGGAGTACCCCGAGGGGGAGAGATGGCAACCGTCGAACTTCGATTCAGCGCGCTTCCCGAGCACGTGCGGACGGCCCGGCTGGTCGCCGCGGCCGTCGCCAGACGGGCCGGGGTCGACGAGTCGGTGCTCGACGAGGTACGGCTCGCGGTCGGCGAGGCGTGCTCCCGTGCGGTCGGACTGCACCAGCGCGGTGGCATCGGCGGCACGGTCAGGGTCGCGCTCACCGACCAGGAGAAGCGTTTCCTCATCGAGGTCGAGGACGAGGCCGGCCCCGCCGCCGTCCCGGCCTCCGGCGCCGCCGAGGGCGGCGAGCCGGACGACGACACCCTGGGCCTTGCCGTGATCACCGGCCTGGTCGAGGACCTGGAGGTCACCAACGGGGCGGACGGTGGCCTGATCCGGATGAGCTGGCCGGTTTCGGTCGCCTCCATCGCGGTCTGAGCCGTTTCGGCGCTGCCCGGGCGCCGCTTCGACGCTGCCCCGGGCCGTCGGCTTTTCTCGCATCCGGCTCACGGGCCCCACTCACATGCCCGGCGCACGGGCCCGGTTCGTGCGCGCCCGGGATGAGGCTGCGCCCCATCCCGGGGCGGGCGTGGCGGCACGTCGCCGACCCCGCGGACCGTGTCGCGGAAGCCACGGAAGCCACGGAAGCCGCGGCGAGGGCGGCCCTGCGGATCCGTACCCGGCGGTCGGCCGCGGTGGGCCGTTCCCGCCGTGCCCGCGCACGCCCGGCACGACACGTGGTCGGGGCGTCGAGCGGAGCGGGCAGCGGGGTTCGGGGGAGAACCGGGAACCGGGGAACGGACACCGGCCGTGTAGGTTCGACGACCGATGACGACCGAAACCGAAAGGCCTCTCCCGGTGAACAAGCGACTGCTGGCCGTACCCGCCCTCGGCGTGCTGCTCGCGTTCGGCGCCGTCGGCTGCGGCGGCGACGACAACAACAGCAAGCAGCTGGAGTCCTGGGCGTCGAACGTCTGCGGCGCCGCCAAGGACCCGATCGCCCAGGCGCAGACCGCGCTCGCCGACACCGGCCAGGTGAAGACCGGCGAGGCGCCGGCCGACCTCCAGAAGCGGCTCTCCACGGACATCGGGCGGCTGGCGAAGACCAACCAGGACATAGCCGCCGCCATCGACACGGCCGGGGCGCCCAAGGTGAAGGACGGCGCGACCCTCCAGAAGGACACCGTCGACGAACTGAAGAAGGCGGCCGACGGCTACCTGGAGGTCCAGAAGAAGCTGGACGCGCTGCCCAACGACGACCAGGCCAAGTTCGCCGACGGGCTGCGCAGCGTGGCCGACCAGGTGCAGCAGCTCGCCTCGCTCTCCACCCAGGCGCAGAGCAAGCTTCAGCACGGTGACCTCGGTGCGGCGATGGCCAAGCAGGACGGCTGCAAGCCGTCCCCGACCACCGCTCCGACGGGTGGCGCCAGCGGCAGTGCGGGTACCGGCGCGAGTGGGACCCCGGCCCCGGGCGGCACCGGCACGGCCCCGGCCCCGGGCCCCGGTGCCACCGACGCCCCGAGCGCTCCGGCCACCACCCCGGCGGCCGGCCCGACCGACGGCGCGAGCCCGGCCGCGACCGGTGCGACCACCGCTCCGGCGTCCCCCGCCCCCAGCGCGAGCTGAGCCCGGAGGGCCCGGAAGGACCCGGCGTACGCCCTCCCGGCCACCGGCCACCGGCCACCGGCGGACCTGCCCCACCACGGTGGTGGTGGTCGTGGTGGCGGTGTCGGCCAGGGCGCCCGCCGTGTCGGTCAGCGAGAGCCGGCTGTCCTCGCCGCCGAGGC